>CAZHKI010000082.1:0-10753 GCA_964533365.1 uncultured Maribellus sp.
ATTCCGTCTTCCTTAATTACGAAGGGTTTATGGGCATAGCGGCTGTCGAAATTTTCTGATGGGCTGATTAAATTGTCGCCAGTCCAGGGGGTCCAGTTGACCAGGTCGTATGAACAGGCAAAACGGTCGAAAGCGCCGGGTTTCCAGAAAGCGCCAAAGTAAAACATCACCCACACATCGCCGATTTTCGTAATAAACGCATCGCCTGAAATGCCGGTCTGGTGGTCAATTACCGGTTCCGCGCCCAAACGTTTCCAGTTGACCATGTCATCCGAAACAGCCATGGCAATCCGCTCGGCCACTGCTTTTTCGTTGGGTTTATCGCTGCCTTTTGCATTGTAAAACATCACAAACGGGTGGCCCGTATTTTTTGCTTTGTCCCAAATCACCGAACTTTTGTAAATGGTGATGTTATCGTACCAGCGAACATCCTCGTCGTGGGCTGAAATCACCGGTTTTTCGAGACGGCGCCATTCTTCAGGCTTGGTTAATTTTTTTGAAAAAGCCATACCAATCCCCAGTACACCGGCTTCGTACCCGCTGGTTGCCCCGCCGAGATACGACATCCAGTATTTCCCGTTGTATTTCTGAACTTCGTACGAACCGCCCCAGTCAAAATCCTGTAAGGCAATGTACCCGGCTTTCTGGCTGGCATCCCAGATGTTTTCGGTGAACGACATGATTTTCCCAAGTGTTTCCCAGTTCAGCAGGTCGTTGCTTTTGGCCAGCCAGGTTTCGTAGCCTTTCCCGTCGAAAACGATGTAGGTCATGTACCATCTGTTTTTCATCCTGAAAACGCTCGGGCTGTCCACCATCTTTCCTTCGCCGGGAACCAGTACCAGTCCATATTTGAAAGGAGTTTTTACCTCCTCAAAGATTTCATGCATGACAGATTCAGGAACAACCGACTGCGCCTGAACCTTAATCAGGAAAACCAGTACAAGAATTCCTGTTAAACTGAAACGAACCATCTTCATCATCTTTACAATGTGTATTCAATCTTGTATTTTCCGCTTTTTAAAGCAACCACAGAGAGTTTCTCCCCAGAAAAATCTTTTTCCTTCCCATCAAGTTGGTATTTTTTTACTCCGGAAGGTATTACCACACCGACATCAATCCCAACCGGAATTTCGACATCAAGCTGCATGGTTTTTCCCTTCAATTCCCAATTAACGGAAAGTTTTCCGAAAGGTGTTTCCTTAAAGGTTTTGGCCCAGTTTACTCCTTCGGGAATTTGCGGCTGGATAAGAACTTTCCGCCAGGCTGGAACATTTTCGTCCGGAAGAATCCCGCCCATAGCCTGGTAAAACCACGAGCCGGTGCCGTTATAGCAATTATGGATGTGGCTGCGGTCACCGTTCCAGTGTTCCCAGGTGGTGGTGGCGCCGTTGTCAATCATGTACAAATACCCCGGATAGTCGCGCTTTTTCAGCATGGAGTACATTAAATCAGCAGCCTGATTTTTAACCGCCCACTCCGTAATTACCGGCAAGCCCACCAAACCGCAGGCAAAGTGCCCGTTCCGGATATTTACCGTTTCATTAAAAAAAGATTTCTTCACATCTTCCAGTTTGTCTTCGGGAACCACCCCGGCAATCATCGGGAAGGCTAGGTCAATTTGCGTTCCGGTGCCGTATGTATTGGATGATTCCTGAAAATATGTCTCGTGGATTTTCTGCTGAAGTTGTTCCTTTTGGGTTGTGTACATTTTAGCATCCTCGGGCTTTCCAAGAACTTCTGCTATTTTTTGCATATCATCCAAACAAACGGCAACAAAAGAATTGTTCACCACATCCACTGAAGCTTCGGCTGTTTGATCAATTCCGGTGGGAGTTGCCCAGTCGCCGAGGTACCAGCCCCGATAATCGGTATCGGGCCAACGTTTCAGAAGACCGTCAACGGAGTATTGTTCGACGTAGCCGAGCCATTTTTGCATGGCCGGGTAGAATTTTTGAAGAACTAAAGTGTCGCCATAATTCAGGAAGGTTTGCCACGAAGCCGTAATAATAAATCCGCACCAGTAAGGACCACCTCCCGCTCCATAAGGATTGGGCGCGGTGTGGGGCATCCCGCCGTCGTCGCGGATGCAATCGGACCAGGCCTGCAACCAGTTGTTATACAGCGGGCCGAGGTTAAACATGATTTGCGCTGTTACTGTTGAGGCATTTCCGTCGCCGCCGTAACCGAGACGTTCGATTTGCGGGCAATCGACCAAATCGCCTCCAATACTCAGGCAGCGGAGGGTGTAATTCAACATATTGTGAACCTGGTTCAGATCCGGATCGGAACATTCAAAACCTGAAGCCTGCCCGTAACCGGTGTGAACCAGATAAGCCCGTATCGAATCGATGTGGGGAATCTCGCCCAGGTTTGTAATCCGGAGATAACGGAATCCATGGTAATTGAATTTATTGATGAACACTTCGGGGCCTTCGCCGGAAGCAATATACCGGTCGAACTGATTGCGGTCGTTAAAAATCCTGTCTTCTTTCAGATGGTCGCAATAGTCGATGGTAATTTCCTGTGATTTCTGAAGATTGGAAAAATGTATTTCTATCCAACCGGTCAGGTTTTTCCCCATATCGACTAAAAAAGTATCTTCTGCCAGTTGAATAACTGCCACCGGATTAATGGTATCAGCAATTACATTACACTCCACCATTTGCGGGGTCACTGCATGTTGAGGGACAGCAACAACCGTAACCGGCTGCCAGTCGCGTCCGGCGTTGTTTTCGGTTGATAAATCGGACTTCACCATTGTACCATCGATAATTTCACCGCCAAAACGATGAGCCCGCCAGTCGCCGTGGCGGGTATAACTGCTTTTTCGCCCGAGCCAGGAGGCATCGGTGGCAACAATAACCGAACGCTGGCTGTTATCCACTTTTTCAAGTTGGGCTTTCACCAGTGGGCCACTGCTGACCACGCCCGGCAGCCCCTCGGTGTACCAGCCGCTCCCCAGCCACAGCATCAAATCATTCGGTCCTTTCTTCACCAGCGAAGTAACATCGTAGGTATTTATCAGCGAGCGTTTGTCGAATTGCGAAACCGCCGGTGTCAGAATGCCATTCCCTGCCTTTTTCCCGTTCAGGTACACCTCGTGATAACCAAGTGAGTTCACATGAAGCAAGAATTTTCCCCCGGTATCTTCGAGGTTGAACGACTGAAAAACCTGAGGGCATTCGCGATACCCAGCTTCGGTTGGAAACCCGATGTACGAGGCCTGCCAGTCGGTTTCGGACAAAAGTCCGATGCCCAGCGAGGCGGGTTGGCTCCAGGCTGAAACAGCCCCGGTTTCGTTCCAAATCCGAACTTTCCACACTGCCGGAAATCCGGGTTGCAAACTTTTACCCTGATAAGGGACAAACACAGAATTTGCCGATTCCACTTTTCCCGAGTCCCAAAGATCGGCTTTTCCTTCCTTTAATAAATCCAGGCTACTGGCAACCAATAGCTGAAATGCCTTTTGCTCTGTGCCGTTTTTGGAACTGATGGTTTTCCAGCTAAACCGGGGTGAAGTTTTGTCAATTCCCAACGGATTGACCAGGCCTTCGCAAAGGAGGTCAGAAACAATAAAATCATGTTTGCCACAACCTGATATAATAACCAAGAAAATCAAAATTGGTAATAATTTGATGCGCATTGTATAAGTTTTTAATCGTTTAATTATTCTTTTGCAGAAAATTATTAAAGTTTCTTACACTTTCACCTTCCAAACCCAACATAATTTTCAGTGTTTCTCTTCTTACATAATCAAAATACTGAATTTCAAAGTGATGGTTCCCCTTTTCCAACGCAATAAAATTCTCCTTCTTTATTTCATAATGAATCCCGTCGTTGTCAATCATATTTTCCCCATCAATCAAAATCCGGCTTCCATCGAATGATTCGAGATAAATACGGTAAACTCCGGTTTCAGGCACCGAGAAACTGCCGGTAAACCGCACTGCAAAATGGTCGGCAGCCCGTGGTTGAATTTGCTCAAGGGATACCGAATCGGGGGTGAATGTTTTTAAAGGTTTCATGTTGTCGAAATCGGGCAGGGCAATCCAGTTCCCTTCGTAATAACCGGCTGCAATTTTTTCCCAATTTTTCTTTTCGGCCCTGAATAAAGGCAATTTTTTATAAGTCCGGGTTGCAACCCGGCTTTGAATATCTCCGTCTTTTACAAAAGCTGAAACGGTTGTTGTTTCATCCAATGAAATGTCAATATCATTGGAACCTGAATTTTTATAACCCACCGAATCGGTGCTGTAATGCAATTCTCCCGAACCATTCAGGTTTTGAATATTTGCATTGATTTTGTCGTAAAAAAACTTTTTGCCGCCGCCGAAATAAGGGGCATTCAACATTTTCCTGTTTTGTTCTTTCTGAATGGTGAAGGTATCAAATACATTTCCGGCAGTATCAATAGCGCTGCCATACAATGTGTGGCCAGCAATATTAACAGACAAAAAATGATTGACGACCCTTGTTCGGGCGTCGTACCAGGATTTATTGGCGGCAAATTTCGAGTATTCGTCATTTCCACCACCGGTGGTAAAGTAAACCACTCCCTTTTCGGGATCAACCCGGTCGTTAAAAAGGGGCCAGGTACGTTCATAAAAATGGGCGTGACCATTAAATACCAAATCAACGCCATACGTATCGTAAAGTTTTTTCAGGTGCATTTCGTTAGGGTCGCCGTGTACCGAGCGCTGAAACCAGGTATTTCCGTAAAACCCTTCTTCGGAAACATAAACCGGGTGGTGATGTACCATAATTTTCCAGGTTTCTCCAGATGACGCTAAAATTTTTTCCAGTTTCCGGTATTGGTCTGAGCCGGGTAAAATGTCTTTATTTGTGTCGGCAAAAATAAAAAGCACATCGCCTTTTTTTACCGTGTAAAACCACTCGGGTGAAGGTAGGTCGAAATACTGGTAATAATTTGGATGATTGCCTTCGTGGTTCCCCAAAACCGGATAAAGCGGATAAAACCGCAGTAAATCTTTTGCCGGTTTAAAGAACTCGTCAACCCAGTCTGTTTTATTTCGCCCGTTTTGAACCAGATCTCCTGTATGAATAATAAAAGTGGGGCGTTCTTCGTAAATACGTTTCACAATTGCACCCCATATATCGGGAGAATTCTGTGTGTCGCCAAGAACGGCAAAAGAAACGGGCATCTGGTTGTAATCCGGAATATTAACCGGAGTTACAGGGCCTGAAATTGTATCGTTATTTTCATTCACCGAAAATGCCTGATAGAAATATTTTTCACCTTTCTTCAGCCCGGTTATCCTCACTGTTGGGAAGGTTGACCGGTCGTTATTGTAAAAACAACGGGTAAAATTGGGTTTCAGAATATTATATTCTGCGACAGCCAACCGGACAAACCCCCGGGCTTCAACCGAAGTTTCCCACTTCACTACAAACGACGAATCGTTGAGTTGCTGCAGATAGGGATTTACGATAAAATCCAACGGCCGGGCGTTCATATTTTGCGCCGGGGCAGGAACTTCAAAAGAAAGATTTATCAAAAGGAAGACAACATAATACCATTTACGAAAAACAGCATTCACATTAATGATTAATAAAGTTACTTTTTTACTCATCCCGGGAAAAAACCAAATTACCTGTTTGTTTTTATTTACCATTCTAACCCAATATTCTTTTTTAATCCTGCTAAAATTGTTCTGTTACAATTACACAGGATATGATTTAATTTTAATCTTAAAAAATAATACCCCCCCGAAAAATTGGGGAGGTATTATGTAGAGAGCCGTTATAAGAAGTAAATCAAAAATGAAAATACACTATTAACGGGCAACCACCAAACGAACGGTTTCAGAGGTGGAATCAGAAATTACCCTTACAAAATAGAATCCCTGGTTCCAGCCATTTACATTAAATGTAGCCAAATTTTGTCCGGCAATGGTAGAATGGGTAAACCCGGTAATCATCGCACCCGTACTGTTGAATACCTGAACCTGGGCCACACCGGCATTTTTAGCGTTAAACCGGATATTAACAGCGCCATTTGACGGGTTCGGATAGAGTGTTGTATTCAACGAAGCTTCTTCAATTTCAGTAATGGCCGTATTGGTCTGGTCATACAGCGCTTTGATTTCGTCATCGGTAACCACACGGTTCCAGATTCTTACTTCGTCAATATAACCTTTCATCCCTGTACCATTGTTATAAGTACCGGTACCGTCTTCCATAATCCGGATAGGATAGTCGTTTACATCGTCATATGCATATCCCGGAGCTATCGACATATCAACCACACTGTACTGCAGTTCGCCGTCAACCCATACGCGAAGCGTGTCGTCGCGGTCGAACGAGGCAGCAATAAAATGCCAGGTACCGTCAATCATATCCGGCGCCCCGTTCGGGAAGGTTTCCCAGTACAAACGGTTGTGGCTGCCACCCTGATCACTTGGTCCGTCGCTGAAGTTAATCCCCAGGTTTTTGGCGCCAACTTCATTGGACTTCACATTGTACATGACAAAACCTTTGTTGCGTCCGTTATTCCAGTCTTTGTTTCCCAAAATAGCCGGGTCGCCGCCCAAACGGTCAATTTTCATCCACATGGAGAAGGCAAAGTCCTGGCCAGGGCCAAAACGCAAAGTATCAACTTTCGGCAATACGGCATGACAGGCGGTATCGAAAAATGCGACCTGCCCGCGAACTGCATCGTTAACAAAGGTAGTGGCGATAACCCCGCCATCGGCAGCATCCAAACCATTACCACTGGCATCTTTCAGGTCAGTGTCCAACGGCAGGTAAACCACCGGGCCTTCGGTTTCTTCTTCAGGAGCATAAATGGCTTTTACTTCGGCATCGGTGATGGTGCGGTTCCAAATCCTGATTTCATCGATATAACCTTTCATACCAGAACCATTGTTATAAGTACCAGTGCCGTCTTCCATAATCCGGATTGGATAATCATTGGTATTGTCGTAAGCATAACCCGGGGCTATCGACATATCAACCACACTGTACTGCAGTTCGCCGTCAACCCATACGCGAAGCGTGTCGTCGCGGTCGAACGAGGCAGCAATAAAATGCCAGGTACCGTCAATCATATCCGGCGCCCCGTTCGGGAAGGTTTCCCAGTACAAACGGTTGTGGCTGCCACCCTGATCACTTGGTCCGTCGCTGAAGTTAATCCCCAGGTTTTTGGCGCCAACTTCATTGGACTTCACATTGTACATGACAAAACCTTTGTTGCGTCCGTTATTCCAGTCTTTGTTTCCCAAAATAGCCGGGTCGCCGCCCAAACGGTCAATTTTCATCCACATGGAGAAGGCAAAGTCCTGGCCAGGGCCAAAACGCAAAGTATCAACTTTCGGCAATACGGCATGACAGGCGGTATCGAAAAATGCGACCTGCCCGCGAACTGCATCGTTAACAAAGGTAGTGGCGATAACCCCGCCATCGGCAGCATCCAAACCATTACCACTGGCATCTTTCAGGTCAGTGTCCAACGGCAGGTAAACCACCGGGCCTGTACTCTGGGCAAAAGACACCAGCGACAAAAACAAACAAACAGAAAGAAAGTAGAATTTCTTTTTCATAATTATTATTTTTTAGTTAGTGAAAATTTTTAAACCATTAAAAAGGGAAATATAAAAGCGTTACCGCCTTTATATTTCCGGATAGAGAACATTTCGAAAATAATCTAGTTGGGATTTACATCCCACCAAAGAGGAGCTGTTTCAATATCAACGCCGCCACTGATAAGGCTTTTAGCTTTTTCAACTTCAACGGCATTTGCATTGTATTCGTCATTGACAAATACACACCGGGTCTGAATCTTTCCGGCCTGGGGATTGATATTGGCATTCACCGAATACTTTTTAGCATACAGTTTTGGCAGACGGGTCCTGCGGAATTCCGCCCAGGCTTCAAAACCAACCGGGAACAGAGCAAGCCATTTCTGGGTCATAATCTGCTCGTACTGAACCGTTTGATCTGACGAAAACTTTACCGGAATATTGGTCATCGGAGCATCGTAATAAGGAGGATTTTCGGGAGCAATTGGCGTTGCCGTATTGTTAATATACTGAGTGATGAGACTCTGAGAGAAAGAAGTTCCTTTCCACTGTTTAATGGAAATTTCGATTCCCTTTTCATAGAACGACTGGGCAGTTCCTCCCATATTCCAGCCCCGCCATGCGCCTTCGGCCTTTAGAAACCAGGCTTCGGAAGCATTCATCATGTTGATGGGCGTAATCAGTTGTTTACCGTCTTTGAACCGTGGGCCATATTTTGAGAATGCCTTGAAATAAAGATATTCCGTAGGTTCCGAACCACTGGCAAATCCATGGTAACCCCCAATATTGCTCCGGTAAACAGCCGGGGCATTACGCAGAGTGATATCGTCAACCACGGGTGACCAGAATTCGTCCATCCGGGGATCGCTGTAGCCTTTCAGCAAACTTTCCATGTTGATGCTCATGATATCCTGGAAAAACGATTCCATACGGGGCATCCCGTTTCCTTCACCGTCGAGCCCGGTTGTTCTGTACAAAGCATCGTGATCGTTGGTTTCCATTAAACGCCCGGTGGCCACAGCCGCTTCACCTTCGAGTTTGGCTTTGGCCGGATCAACATTTGAAATCCGGATGGCCATGCGCAAACGCAATGTATTAGCCAGTCTAACCCATTTGTCCACACTCCCGGAATATATCCGGTCGTTTGCACCAAAAACATTCAGGTTTGGATTACTAGTCAGCGATTTGGTCAATGCGGTTACGGCGTTGTTTAAATCATCAAACATCATGTAATAGATGTCTTTCTGGCTGTCATAAGGAATCGATTCGGCGCCGCTTCCGGCAGAGGAATAAGCGGCAGGCCCCCAGACATCGGTAATACGCTGAAGCTGGTACACTTTCCAAATCATAGCTACATTGTAAACATCATTATCACCAGCTTCCTTGGCAACGTTCATAATACTGATAAGGGCAGGAAGTACATCAACATATACATCTTTAAATCCTGAATTCTGCCAGCCCAGGCTTTGCTGGTACTGGTCGTAAGCCTGGATTCCGCAAGAAGTATATCCGGCATTGTGAAGGGCAAGGGTACTCGACATACGGCTCATATCATCGGTCGACTGCCAGGCAACACCCATTTGCAAAGCCCTGGCAAAAAGTTCGCCGTATTCTTTGGGGCTCAGCTTCATGAATGTCGTTTTGTTCGTATTGATCTCCATAAAATCATCGGTACACGAAAATGCAAAGGATAAGAGAAATACGGTACAGAATAATTTTATCGTCAGTCTGTTCATTAAATGCTTTTTCATCTTTTCTTTTTTGAATTGTTTAACCATTAGAATGTCACTTTGATATTAAAGCCCACATTCCGCGTACCGGGCATGAAAGCGCT
Source organism: uncultured Maribellus sp. (assembly GCA_964533365.1). Classification (GTDB taxonomy): domain Bacteria; phylum Bacteroidota; class Bacteroidia; order Bacteroidales; family Prolixibacteraceae; genus Draconibacterium. Next base: position 9,373 of record CAZHKI010000082.1, read on the forward strand.
TTCCGAGCCTTGTCCGTTTCGATCGAGGTCATAACTCATATCCGGATCAAACCATTTGCATCCGTTATAAAAGTAGAACAGGTTGCGTCCAATAGCCGAAACTGTAATATTTTTAACAAGCTGGCTCTGGATGGGGAACGTATAACCGACAGAAAATTCGCGTAACCGGGAGTTGGTTGCATCGTGGTTGAACGCTTCGCCGCTGCCGTTGGTAGCACGTCCGCCGATGGCTTTACCGTACATTTCGGCATCAATTTCAATGTCGTTGGCAACAAAATCAAACGAACCGTCTTCGTTGGTAATCTGTCTAACTCCATCGTAAACAAATCCGTCGCGGCCGTATAAAGTGGCTTTACTGGTACCGCTCAACATCATGGTTGCTTCTGTGGCCGACTGGCGTACGCCGCCGTAATTCAGATCGATCAGGAAATAAAGGTTCCAGTTTTTATATTTCAGGCTGCTGGTTAAACCACTCCTCCACATGTAGTTGTAATTTCCGAGGAAAGTTTTGGCATCGGCTGTAATACGTGGCATCCCCAGGTTATCGACTACAATACGGTTGTCGTCGGTTTCATCCACGTCTTTCACCCTGACAAAACCTCTGGAGAGAATTTCACCATACGGCCTTCCCACGATAATCCAGTTATCACCAATTGACAAATTGGGCGCGTCAATTTCGTATTCGTCCAGGGTTTCCGTTAGTTCAATAACCTTGCTCCAGTTGCGGGTAAAGTTCACCCCAATGTCCCACTTCAGGTCGCCGGTCTGGACCGGTACGGCATTGAGCATAATTTCAATCCCCTTGTTCTGGATATTCCCGCAGTTGATTCGGGCATTGCTGAACCCGGAGGTAGGCGGCGAGGTAACAGTTACCAACTGGTTGTATGTATTGGCTTTATACCAGGTGAAATCGACGCCCAAACGGTCTTCCAGCACCCGGATTTCAGCCCCGGCTTCCCACGATCTGGTTTCTTCCGGAATCAGGTTTGCCGGAACTTTGGTCGAACTGTCGAGTGAAACCAATCCCTGTGTACCGTTCAAATCCCTTTTATAAGTCTGGAAAATCTGTGCAAATCCGGCGCCATTTCCCACTTCGGCATACGACCCGCGGATTTTGGCAAACGAGATTAATTCAGGAAAGGTAAAAATGTCGGAAAGGACACTGGTCAAACCCACCGAAGGATAAAAGAAGGAGTAAGGTGACGGGAGGGTTGAACTCCAGTCGTTACGGGCGGTTACGTCCATAAACAGGTAGTTGCGGAACCCGATTTGGGCCGTCCCGTAAACCGATTGAATCTGTGTATGATTTTGACCGTCGCGGACTGATACGCTTGACCCGTTACTGAGATAAAATTTATTTTCAAGAATTAACCCCATGTTA
>CAZHKI010000083.1:0-10750 GCA_964533365.1 uncultured Maribellus sp.
GAAAGTGGTGGGGAAAAGGTATCCCGAACCGATGGCAATTCCCAGCGCCAGCGTCCGTTCTTCGGCTTTGCCGGTATAATCCTGAAATACGGCAAAGCTGGAGTTGATACCGTGTCCGGCCAGAAAGTTGGTGCGCACGCTCGCACCCGATCCTTTGGGCGCAACCAGAATCACATCCACGTTTTCGGGAGGAACAACGCCGGTTTGTTCTTTATAAGTAATGGAAAAACCGTGAGAAAAATAGAGGGCGTCGCCTTCGTTCAAACACGGTTTGATTTTCGGCCAAAGGAGGCGCTGGGCTGCATCGGAAACCAGGTACTGGATGATGGTCCCTTTTTTTGCCGCTTCTTCAACCGGGAAAAGGGTTTCGCCGGGAACAAACCCGTCGCGGATGGCTTTTTCCCAGTCTTCCTTAAATTCGGGAGCCTGGCCAATGATGACGTTAAAACCGTTATCTTTCATGTTGAGCGCCTGGGCCGGGCCCTGTACGCCATAACCAATAATTGCGATGGTTTCGTTCTTTAATATTTCCCGGGCTTTTTCAACCGGAAATTCTTCGCGAAGAACTACATTTTCAACTTCTCCGCCAAAGTTAATCTGTGCCATAATGTGTAATTAATATTTATAGATTATTAATGCAATTTAAAATTTACTGCAAATTTAAAACTTTTTATCCAAAAATAGTTTTGAATTGAAATTCAGTTTGCTTCGTAACAAAATCTTAATCGAGGCTGTTGAGGAAAGCATCCCTCTCCTTCAAAAATTCGGAGAGTCTTTCGATGGGGTCGCGGGTTAAAGCCACCCGGCCCGAACGGGTAAACTGCATTACTTTAAAGCGGTTCAGCTCTTCAAACAATGCCTGGGTTTCTTCCTTGTGCCCGTTTTTTTCGATGATGGTGTATTCCCGGGTGATTTCGAGGATGCGTGCCCCGGCCTTGCGTACGATTCGTTCGATGGTGTCGCTTTCGTAAAGGGCTTCGGTGGGCACTTTATACATGGCGATTTCCTGGTAGATCATCTCGTCGTTGGTATGGTAAAACGCACGGATAACATCGATGAGCTTTTCGATTTGCAGCACGACCTTCTTTACCATATCTTCGGTGGTGTTTACCACAACCAGGAATTTGTATATTCCTTCGATAGCCGATTCTGAAACGATGAGGCTGTCGATGTTGATTTTTCTCCGGGTAAAAACGATGGTTATCCGGTTCAGTAACCCGATGTGGTTTTCTGAAAAAATGGTGATGTTGTATTCTTGTTTCATCTTGTAAATTTCATTTAAACATTGAACATTCAACGGTCAGGGTTCCAGAATAATATCTGATACAGAAGCTCCGGTGGGCACCATCGGGAAAACATTATCTTCCTTTTCGATGGTCACTTCCAGCAGGTAGGGGCCGTCGTGATCGATCATTTTTTGAATGCCGGTTTCCAGATCGCTGCGGACATCCACTTTGTGTCCCTGAATTCCAAAACCTTTGGCGATGGTAATGAAATCGGGGTTCTGGAGTTCGGTAAACGAGTATCTTTTCTCGAAGAACAGTTGCTGCCACTGGCGGACCATGCCGAGGAAGTGGTTGTTGAGGAGGATGATTTTTACCGGGAGTTTGTTTTGCGCGATGGTTCCCAGTTCCTGAATGGTCATCTGGAATCCGCCGTCGCCTATGGCGGCCACCACGGTACGGTTGGGTGCGCCAAGTTGTGCGCCCATGCTGGCCGGCAATCCAAATCCCATGGTTCCCAGTCCTCCTGAAGTAACGATGCTTTTCGAATTTTTGAATTTGAAATACCTAGAGGCAATCATCTGGTGCTGGCCCACATCGGTGACCAAAATGGCTTCCTGCCGGGTTTTTTCGGCTGCCATCCGGATGACTTCGCCCATGGTCAGACCAGGTTTTTCGGGGAACAAATCTTTTTTGATGATTTTTTCGTGTTCAATTTTATCGCATTCGCGGAAACGGGCCAGCCATTCGCTGTGTTGATTTTCTTTTACATTGTCGGTGAGCATTTTCAGCGATTTTTTTACATGGCCCAGTACCGCCACGTCGGCTTTGATAATTTTATTGATTTCAGCCGGGTCAATTTCAAGGTGGATGACTTTGGCCTTTTTGGCATAAGCGCTGACTTTCCCGGTTACGCGGTCGTCGAAACGCATTCCGGCGGCAATAATTACATCGGCCTCGTTGGTAAGCAGGTTCGGCCCGTAATTGCCATGCATGCCCAACATGCCCACGTTCAGCGGGTGTTCAGTCGGTAACGCCGATAATCCCAGTAAAGTCCATGCAGCGGGAATTCCTGTTTTTTCCACAAAATTTTTCAGTTCTTCTTCTGCATTTCCGATGATTATCCCCTGGCCAAACAGCAGCAAAGGTTGTTTCGCTTCGTTAATAATGTCGGCAGCTTCCTTAATTTTAAACGGATCGACAGGAGTTTCCGGCACATAGCTTCTGATTTTGGTGCATTTCTTATACTCAAAATCCAGTTCTCCGAACTGTGCATCTTTGGTAATGTCGAGCAAAACCGGTCCCGGCCTGCCCGACTGGGCAATGTAGAAAGCCTGTGCAATGGCTTCGGGGATTTCCTCGGGCGTGGTAATCTGGTAATTCCATTTGGTTACCGGCATGGAAATGCCCACTACATCCGATTCCTGGAAAGCGTCGGTACCCAGCAGCGGCGAAGCTACCTGCCCGGTGATGCAAACCAGTGGTGTGGAGTCGATCATGGCATCGGCAATTCCGGTAATCAGGTTGGTGGCTCCCGGCCCGGAAGTGGCAAAACAAACACCGGCCCTTCCTGTGACCCGCGCATAACCTTCGGCTGCATGAACCGCACCTTGTTCATGACGGGTCAAAATATGCTTGACGTGCTTGTCGAAATCATACAGGGCATCGTAGATTGGCATAATCGCCCCGCCGGGATACCCAAAAATGGTGTCAACTCCTTCTTCCAGTAACGAAAGAATAACAGCTTGCGAACCTGTAACTTTTTTCCTTGTCATATTTCTCAGTTTTTGCTTTAGCCGTGAGCATTGAGCTGCGAGCTTTTTTAAATATCAATCTTTTTAATCAATAATTCTTAATGCCCCCTTGTCGGCTGATGAAACCAGGCTGGCATAGGCTTTCAGCGCCTTCGATATGTTTCGTTTCCGATGGGCTGGTTGAAAAGCATCCAGACCTTTCGCCAACTCTTCTCCGCGGCGACTGGCCATTTCTTCTTCTGAAATCAACAGGTTTATTGATCGTTTGGAAATATCGATTTCAATTTTATCGTTGTTCCGTATCAGACCGATGGCGCCGCCGGCGGCTGCTTCGGGTGAAACGTGTCCGATGGAAAGCCCCGAGGTACCTCCTGAGAACCGCCCGTCGGTTATCAGTGCGCAATACTTATCGAGTTGCATCGACTTCAGGTACGAGGTGGGATATAGCATTTCCTGCATTCCCGGGCCACCTTTCGGCCCTTCGTAACGGATAACAATCACATCGCCTTTTTGAACTGCATCGCCCAGGATACCGTTAACTGCGTCTTCCTGAGAATCGAAAACTCTGGCTGTTCCTGTAAATCTGAAAATCGACGGATCGACTCCGGCCGTTTTTACAATGCTGCCATTTTCAGCGATGTTCCCATAAAGTACAGCCAGACCGCCGTCTTTGTTGTAGGCGTGTTCAAAATCGCGGATACATCCTTTTTTGCGATCGGTATCCAGTTCCGGGTAATAATTTTCCTGGGAACCCATAATAAGGTTGCGCGAACCATCGCCCGGAGAGGAGAGGTACCTTTTTTTCGCGTCAGCGCTGACCCGTTCACCCATGATATCATATTCTTCGATGGCTTGTTTCAACGTACGTCCGTCGGTACGGTTCACCGAGGTGTCCATTAATCCGGCACGGTCGAGTTCGGCCATGATGGAGAGGATTCCGCCGGCACGGTTCACATCCTGTACATGATAATGTGAACTTGGGGCTACCTTGCATAGATTAGGCGTAATCCGCGAAAGCTGGTCGATATCCTTCATTGTAAAATCGACTTCGGCTTCGTGTGCGATGGCCAGCAGGTGTAAAACCGTGTTGGTGGAACCCCCCATGGCAATATCAAGTTTCATGGCATTCAGAAATGCCTGGCGTGAGGCGATACTTCTGGGCAATACCGAATTGTCGCCTTCGAAATAATATTTTTTGGTGGCTGTTACAATTTTTTCAACAGCTTCCTCAAACAGTTTGGTGCGGTTGACGTGTGTGGCCACGATGGTCCCGTTTCCGGGGAGCGCCAAACCGATGGCTTCAGCAAGGCAGTTCATCGAGTTGGCGGTGAACATCCCTGAGCAGGATCCGCAGGTTGGACATGCATTTTGCTCCATTTTTGCCAACTCTTGGTCGGAAACCGATTGATCGGCAGCCATTACCATGGCGTCAATCAAGTCGTAATGGCGGTTGTCGATTTCGCCGGCTTCCATCGGTCCGCCTGAAACAAAAATGGCTGGAATGTTCAGCCGTATGGCTGCCATCATCATACCGGGTGTAATTTTATCGCAGTTCGAAATGCACACCATCGCGTCCACCTGGTGGGCGTTGCACATGTATTCCACACTGTCGGCAATCACGTCGCGAGACGGAAGCGAATACAACATGCCGTCGTGCCCCATGGCTATCCCGTCGTCGATGGCAATGGTGTTAAACTCTGCTGCAAAGAATCCCTGCTTTTCAATCATTTTTTTGATGTCCTGGCCAATGGTATGGAGATGGACATGCCCCGGTACAAATTGGGTAAACGAATTGACGATTGCGATAACCGGCCGGCCAAAATGTTCTTCTTTCATCCCGTTGGCCCGCCAAAGGCTCCTGGCTCCGGCCATCCTTCGTCCCTGGGTGGTGGCATTGCTGCGTAATGGTATTTTCATACTTTTGAGTATTTTATTAATTTTTTTCATTAAAAAAGCCTTTCTCTTTTTTACCGAGAAAGGCTTTACTGTATCTTTTTATGTACATAAAATTCTACCCCTTCCCGGTAATTTTCGGAACGACCACGAGAATGACTAGAATATGTACAATAAATAATTTCACTCTATTTTCTTTTTTGTTCCGACAAATGTAAAAACTAAATTTAAAAATCAAAATGATTTGAAAGTATTTTTAGGTTTTTACTGTGAAAATTAAACTTTGAAGCCCAAAATGATTTGAATTGTTAACAGTGGCGCCCTTTGTTTCAGCCAATTTCTTTTTGCAAATATTGACTGGTTTATTTGTTTTTTATGAATTTCAATTCTTTCTTTACCTGAAGATTTTTAAACTGAAAATGAAAATTAAACGTGTAATAATTCTGGCTTCCGCTCTGTTTTTTTTCGCGTCGTGTACCAAAAAGCCAGGCGGAAATATCGGTATGATACCGGCTAAACCCAAAATCGAACCCGATTATTCGGGCATTACTATTCCTTTTAATATTGCCCCGTTAAATTTTGCTATCAATGAAGCTGGCGATTATTTTGCAGTTACCGTTAAAAATGAAAACGGCGATTCACTGGCCGTTTCAAACCGGGAAGGAATTATCCGGTTCCCGGTTCATCAATGGAGAAAGTTGCTTGAAAAATCGAAAGATGGTAAACTGAACTACCGGATTTCGGTCAGGGCCGATGGGGAATGGACACAATACGAACCGTTCACCAACTTGGTTTCGGGATCGCCGGTTGCCCCGTATTTGTATTACCGGCTGTTATTTCCGGGCTACGAAAGCTGGTCAGAAATCAGCATTGTTCAGCGCAGCCTCGAAAGTTTCGGTGAAAAGGCTGTGGTAAAAAACAATGCGGTCAAACAAAATTGCGTGAACTGCCACTCGTTTAACCATCAAAATGCCGACAATTTTATGTTCCACATGCGGGGTTCAATGGGCGGCACCTATTTTTCCACAAACGATGGACTTCAGAAAGTAAACCTGAAAACCAGTGAAATGGAAAACGGCGCCACTTATCCGCGATGGCACCCTTCCGGTAATTTTGTTGCTTTCTCGGCCAACAAGGTGGTGCAGCAGTTTCATTCCATGGAAAGCAAAAAGATTGAAGTTTCTGATCTGGCTTCTTCGCTGGTATTGTACAACATTCAAAAAAATGAAATGTCGGAGGTTATTCCGGGAGCAAAAAGTCAGTTTATGGATACTTATCCCGAGTGGTCGCCCGACGGGCGTTATCTCTATTTCTGCCGCACTGCGCAAATTGGTGAAACATACCATTATCAGGACATTCGGTATGATTTGTACCGGATCGCTTTTGATCCGGAATCGCTCCGGTTTGGCGAAGCAGAGATAGTTTTTGATGCCGGTTCTCTTGGAAAGAGTGTTTCATTTCCCCGCATTTCGCCCGACGGTAAACATTTGATTTTTACGCTTCACAATTACGGGTGTTTTCCGATCTGGCACAAGGAAGCCGATTTGGTTTCGCTCAACCTGGGCGACTTTTCTATCAGCCAAATGAATGCCAACAGCGATTTTACCGAGAGCTACCATTCGTGGTCGCCCAACGGGAGGTGGCTGGTTTTCAGTAGCAAACGCGGCGACGGCTTGTCGGCCCGCCCTTACATTTCGTATGTTGACGAGGCTGGAAATACCCACAAACCCTTTGTGCTGCCACAAAAAGATCCGAAGTTTTACAGCCGGTTTCTGAAAACCTTTAACATTCCCGAATTTGCCGAATCTGCTGTTTCGTTCAATCCTGGCGCCATTCGCGATGCAGCTAAACAACCGGCGGTTCAGGCCCGGTGGTCAACCCGTGAAACCCGATAAAAAAAATCTAATGAAGCGTTCAAATCTGAAAACTAACCGGTTAATCCTCTTTTTGCCTTACGTGCTTTTTTTCGGACTTTCTGCTTTTTATCTTTACTGGTTTGTCAATTATCTTTTCTTTTACCAGGAAAAATCGTCGTTATTCCTGCTGTCGTTTTCTTTTCTGGCAGAACATTTGAGCCAGCCGGGAGGCTTTTTGAAATACCTGGGCGAACTCCAGTCGGCATTATATTATTATCCGATGGCCGGGGCTGGAATGGTGTCGCTTGAAATTTGCCTGGTGATTTTCCTGATTGCAATGATTGGAAAAGAAATCACCGGCCGGTTGGTATTTTTTGTTCCGTTTGCCGCCGGCGCTGCATTGTTCTATTTACAAACCCACTACCAGTACAGCAGTTTTAATACGATTGGTATTTTGCTGCAACTGTTGTTTTTTTATCTGACTATTCGGTTTATGAAAGGGAAACGGGAGTGGTTTGCGGTGGCGTTTTTCCCGGGTTGGTATCTACTTACCGGAAGTTTTTCATTGGTTTACCTTTCGCTTTTTCTTTTTCATTCGGTTTTTCAGAAAGCCAGAAAAGTTTGGCTCAAACCTCTGGTAATGCTTATTGCCGGTGTTTTGTTTTTTTATATTGGCGAAAGGTTCCTGTTTTATCAATCCACCGAAACGTTGCTGGTTTTCCCGTTTTCGCCGCAAAATGCCGGGATGCAGTTAAAACTTTTTGTGCCGGTTGTTGCGGGCATATCGTTGTTGCCGGTCATTTTTATCATTCGACGCCGGGTGAACTACAAATTCGCATACTGGTTTCAGTTTTCACCGTTTTTGATCATTGTTTGTATGGGGTTGCTGGCTCCCCAACGGATTGACAAAAAAAACAGCCACTATTTTCATGTTGAAAAGCTGTTTTACCAGCAGCAATACGATAAAATGATTGCCTTCAATTCGCAATTCCCGTCGAACAATATGCTAACCAATTATCTGAATAATATTGCTTTGGCTGAAACCGGGATGTTAACCGACGCATTGTTTCGTTTTCCGCAAAGTCCCGACGGAAGTACGCTTTTTTTGAAATGGGACCTATCTTCGGAAATTTTAAAACGTGGCGGCTATTTTTATTACTCGCTGGGAATGATTAACGAAGCCAACCGCTGGGCTTATGAGTACATGGTGATGCGGGGAAATACACCCGAAGGGTTGAAAATGCTTATTAAAACGGAATTGATAAACGGGAATTATGCCGTCGCAGAAAAGTATATTCATATTCTGGGTCAGTCGCTTTTTTACCGGCGTGAGGCCCAAAAATTCAGGCAGATGCTTTTCGACGATGGCAAAGTGGAAGCCGACAGCGAATTAGGGGCAAAAAGGAAACTGAAAATCCGGCAGGATTTTTTTGTCCTGGCAGAAAATCCGCTGGCCAGCCTCGATGGCATTCTCGCTGCCGATTCAACCAACCGGATGGCGCTGCAATACCAGTTTGCCTGGCTTTTACTGCAAAAAGATTATGCCCGTGTAACCGAACTGCTTCCAATGATCGAAAACGCTGGCTTCCAGTGGATACCCAAAAATATTGAAGAGGCCGTGGTGGCTTACTGTTTGCTGAACCAGCTTCCTTTTCCAGCTTTGGAAAAACTGGCCATCAATCCGCAAACTCCACAGCAGTTTCAGCAATATTACCAGATATTTCAACAAAACGGGGCCACCCGCGAACAGGCGCAACGGGCTCTGCAAAAATATGCCGGGACTTATTGGTATTATGTGTTTTTTAACTAAAACGGAATTGACTATTGAATAATGAATCTCAACAGTAATTTTCAACTTGTTTTTTTGTTATTGCTGTCTTCAAATCCAGCCACGTAACTTGTAATAGGCCAGTGCAACGGTTTCGCGTGCAATGAGAATTTCGTACTTCAGGTGGTTCCAAACCTGGTAGCGCACCGAAATACGATTACCAATATCGGGAACCAGGGTTTTGTTGCCGCCCAGTTCGTCGTCGGTAAAACGCAGGTCGGCTTCCACGGCATTTTCGAAAGCCGGCAGTGCATTTACTTTACTGAAGCCGGCTTTCCGGAAACACAACACAGCCCGCCGCATGTGTTCGGGCGAGGTCACCAGTAACACAGATGACTCACGGTCAACCAAATTCAAACAGTTCAGCGCCTGCGCACGGGTGTTGGTTCCCAGGTTTTCAAAAAGAATCAGGTATTCTGGAATGCCGCGCTGTTCCAGTTCTTTTTTCATCAGCAGGGGAGTGCCCAGGCTGTCGGAAAGGTCGCCGGGCATGGCTATTAGCACGTAGACCAGCGGAAAACTTTTTGCCGCCTGCCCGGCATACCAGCTCCGCATGAGGTTCGATTCGCTGGGCATTCCGCCGCCGCCCAGCAAAATAATGGTTTTCGGCTCTTCGTTCAATTCCGAACGACTGGTACCCAGCCAGTAATAACCCCAAAATGGCAGGGAGGTGAAAGCAAGTACGATGCAAATGGAAAAGAAAATTCCAATCAGTACCCATAAATTTCGAAGTATCCTTAAAAAATGAATATTTTTGATCCTGGTTTTAGCCATGTCGTTTTGCTGAAAGCATAAAAATACGTTTAATCTTTTAAATAGAATCATTTGAAACCATCCGATAAAAACGAAATTATTCAGCTGTTTGAAAGCCGGTTTAACGAAAATGTTGAATTTTTTGAGATGCTTCCGTCTTCAGGATCATACCGCGAATATTGCCGGATGCGTAGTATTGGCCGTTCGGTAATTGGCGCAGTGAACGACGATATAAAGGAAAACCGGGCTTTTCTTTCATTTACCGTCCATTTTCGTACAAAAGGTTTGCCAGTCCCCGAAATTTATGCAGTGAGCAGCGACACAAAAAAATACCTGCTCGAAGATTTGGGCGATGTGACCCTGTTCGATTTTTTAAGCCAGACCCGTCAGATAGATTTTTTTCCTGAAACGCTGATTTCAGCTTACGAAAAAGTGTTACGCGAATTACCGAAGATGCAGGTGCTGGCCGGGAAAGACCTCGACTATTCGGTTTGCTACCCGCGGCCGGCATTCGACAAGCAGTCGATGATGTGGGATTTGAACTATTTTAAATATTATTTTCTGAAGCTGGCACAGGTGCCATTCGACGAACAGGCGCTGGAAGACGATTTCCAGGCTTTCAGCGATTATCTGCTCAGTGCTGACTCCGATTTTTTCCTGTACCGCGATTTTCAGTCGCGTAACGTGATGCTGAAAAACGATCAGGTATTTTTTATCGATTACCAGGGCGGACGGCGCGGGGCGCTGCAATACGACCTGGCTTCGCTGCTGTACGACGGAAAAGCCGACATCCCGCAGGATGTGCGCGTGCGGCTGTTTCGCTTTTATCTCGAAGAACTCAAAAAATACCTGCCGGTTGACGAAAACCAGTTCACTGCCTATTTCAGGGGTTTTGTACTTATCCGCATCATGCAGGCCATGGGCGCCTATGGTTTTCGCGGATTTTACGAGAAAAAGGAACATTTTCTGAAAAGCATCCCGTTTGCCCTGAAAAACCTGGAGTTTTTGTTGGCTGATTTAAAATTGCCGGTCTATTTACCCGAACTGGTGAAAGTACTCGGGCAACTGGTTCATTCACCGGTTTTACGTGAAATTGGGCATGAAAAGAAAAATCTGACGGTGAGGATAACCAGTTTTTCCTATAAAAAAGGAATTCCTGATGATCCGTCGGGAAATGGTGGCGGCTTTGTTTTCGATTGCCGTGCCCTGAACAATCCCGGGCGGTACCCTGAATATCAAAACCTTACAGGAAAAGATCCCGAAGTCATCCGGTTCATTGAAAATTCAGGCGATACGGAAGTTTTTCTGAATGCCGCGAAAATACTGATCAGCCAATCGATAAAAACCTATCTCGAACGCGGATTTACCCATTTATCCGTCAGTTTCGGTTGTACCGGCGGGCAACACCGTTCGGTTTATTCGGCAGAGAAAATGGCCGGTTTT
>CAZHKI010000084.1:0-10732 GCA_964533365.1 uncultured Maribellus sp.
TTGGCAAGATAAAATTTATTTTCAAGAATTAATCCCATATTACCGGTTTCGGCATTCATGCTTTCTCCCTGACTGTCTTTAATTTCACTTCCCAGGTTCGCGCTGAGGTGGAAATCTTTGGTCAAATCTTTATCAAATCCCAGCAAAACGTCACCGTTGAGGTTTTTGCTTTTATTAGCAGATTTTGAATATTTTCCTTTTCCCGAGCTGATATACTGGGTATCCCAGTACAGTTTTTCTTCGGAATTAGAATAATTGTACGCCATCCGGCCCCTGAACTGGATGTATAACCATGGGGTAAAATTATATTTCAGTGTTGCAACGGTATTGAGGTTCGTGCCGTTGCTGAGCGCTTCGCGGCCATACATCGACCAGTAGGGGCTGATGTTGGTGGTTACATTGGGCGCCCAGGTGAGTTGTTTGAGCGAACCGGTTTCATCGTAATAAGAAGCGGCTTCAATATCGGATGTGCGAATGCTCCGCGGCATTTTAACCAACTGCCACATCGGGCTGAACAAATCATCGCCGCTAACCGGCGTGTTTTCGTTTTCGCCATATGACCAGGTAGAAACAACGTCCAGTTTCAGGTTCTTAATCAGTTCGGTATCCAAACGCATGTTTAACTGGTGCGAAGTCGAGGAGTTTACTGGAAGTAAACCCTGCCCGATTTTATTGGTATAAGAAAAATATGCCGTTGATTTCTGATTGCCCGTACTGTACGAAAGGCTGTTAATCAGGCTGTGCGATGTACGGAAAATATCTTTCACGTTGTTGGGCTGAGGTTTAAACTGAATTTCCTCGCCTGTCCAGTTGGTAACGGTTTGTCCCGACATTTTGGGACCCCAGCTCGAAATGGCTTCGGCTTCGCTGTAAACGCCGCCAATCCCTTGTCCGTACTCATTCTGGAATTCAGGATAGAGGTAGGGTAACCCGAACGAAGTCTGGGAATTGACTTCCACTTTTGTTTCTCCTTTTTTCCCTTTTTTTGTGGTGACAATAATAACGCCGTTGGCAGCAGCCGCACCATACAATGCAGAAGCCGAAGGGCCTTTCAGCACGTTGATGCTTTCAATATCGTCAACATTTCCCAGCCCGAAATTCGACGGCACGCCGTCCATAATCACCAGTGGGGTATTGCTCCCGTTAATGGAACGTTCGCCACGGATAATGATACGCGAACCGCCATTGGCGCCGGTCATCACCGAAACCCCGGCGACTTTCCCGGCCAGTGCTTCACCCACATCGCCTTTGGTAACGGTGGCCAGGTTTTCCATGTCCACTTTCTGGGTAACATAAGTCAGGGTACGTTTGCTTTTTTCAATACCCAGTGCAGTTACCACGACTTCATCCACCCCGATGGTTTCTTCATCCATGACCACAACAAATGTGGTTTTCCCGGCAATAAGAACCTCCTGGGTTTGCATCCCCACGAAAGAGAATTGCAAAGCCTGGGCATCGGCAGGAACTGAAAACGAGAAAGTACCGTCAACATTGGTTACGGTTCCAACGGTGGAACCTTTCACCACAACCGAAACACCCGGAAGGGGCAACCCTGCCGGATCGGTAACTGTACCGGTTATTTTTCGGGAATCCTGCTGAATATTCGAGTAAGTCAGTTTTTCAGCCTTCCGGATAATGACCTGACGTTCGTAAACATCGTAAACCACTTTTTCTCCTTCCAGCACCTCATCGAGGATGTTGTAAATCGTTGCATTTTTCATGTCAAGATTTACTTTTTTATCCACATTGAAGTCTTCATTTTTGTACAGAAAAACAAACTCACTGTTTTCCTCTACATACTCAATTAAATCCCGGATAGACTGGTTTTGCATCCTGATGTCCAACCGTGTGTTCTGCGAATAACTGTTCGCATTCACGGTTATTACAAAACCCATAATCAAAACAGTTGTTAAACGCATAATCCGCCTCCATTTTTTTAGGATTCCCGGATCAAGGGAATCTGTTAACCACTTTTTTTTCATAAATTTGTTACGTTTTAAATGTTAAAATTATTATTGAATAATTTTGGTATTTTCAGAAACCGGGAATGTGCCACCATTCACCGGTTTCGTTCTTTCAGGTTATTTTATCACATATTGTCTTTCGTTTATTTTTGTAATTTCCAGTCCGGTTAGTTTTGATAAATATTCAAACACTTCGCTCATGGTTTGGGTTACGTCAAGTTTTCCGGTAATTTGTATGGTACCGCTGAGGGGATCGTCGAAATGAAAACTGATGTTGTAATACCTTTCCAGCCGCTTGGTAATGCGGTTTAAGTCGGTATTCGAAAAGTTGAATAATCCTTCGGTCCAGAGGGTGTAGTGGTTAACGTCCACATTAATTATTCTTGTGTCTTTGCTTTTCTTATTAAAATAAGCCATTTGTCCGGGGACCAGGGTGACCCCTTTTTCAAACAAACTGGCGTTGTTCCGGTTGATTTCCACACTGCCTTCAGCCAAAACCGTTTGTACCGAATAATCTTCAGGATAGGCCGATACGTTAAACCGGGTTCCTTTTACAGCAATTTTTACGTCGGCAGTCTTTACCACAAAAGGTTGTGTTTCATTCTTTTTTACATCGAACAGAGCCTCGCCAACGAGGAAAACCTCCCTGGTTTTATCGACAAACTGCGAAGGATAAATCAAACGGCTGCCGGCATTCAGCCATACCATGGAACCATCGGCAAGGGTAATGACAGAGCGGCTTCCGTAAGGTATGACCAGGGTATTGATTTGCGGCGTTTCACTCTTCGATTCCCGGATGATACTCCTCTCCTTGTCAACAACAATCTTGTCGCGATTGGTGTAATCAAGTTCCGATTTCCCTTCGTTCAGCCGAATCTCCTGTTTGTCGATTATCAGCAGGGGTTCCTGAAGCTGGGCAGGCAGTATGGAATTACTGACTAATTCAACTGACTGCCTGCTTTCAAGATACAAATAAACTAAACTACCCCCAATCATAAAAAAAACGATCGCCACTGCAGCATAACGCATCATATTCCGGGCAAACAGAAATTTCCCCTGTTTTTCATCAGCACGTTCCAACTGACGAATGATACGTTTGGCAAGCGCCCTTTTCTCTATATCGGTTAACTTATCATCTTCGTAACTTAAATATTGCTGAAAACGGGTTTTAAATTCGATAATCCGGGCAGCTTCCCTGGGATTTGTTTTTAAATATTTCTCCCAGTAAGATTCAATTTCTTCTGAAGGATGATAAATCCACTTAAAAAACAATGGATTTTCTATCAAACGGTCGTAGATGTTCATTTATCGATTTTAAATACAACCATAAGAGAAAAGGGGACAGAAAAAGGGACAAAAAATAGCGGAGAAAAATTTATGTCTTAAAACATAAAACGAATAATTCGAGATATTCTTCACCGAGGTTTTTGCGGATGAACTGAAGTAAACGGGCAACCTGCTTTTTCACGGTGTCGGGTTTAAGTTCCAGCAATTTCCCGATTTCAACATAGGTAAGCCCGCTGTTGAATTTCAAAAAAATCAGTTCCCGCTTTTTTGAGTCAAGTTGCTGCAGTTCCTTTTGAAGTAGCAGCAGTTGTTCTTCCAACGGTTCATTTTCTTCTTTTTCAAAACGAAAACAAAGGTCGAACTGTTCGAGCAAATGTTCGGGGTAACTAAAACGGTGTTTTTCCTTGATTTTTCGGATGATGATACGTTTCAGCGTTTTAAAAAAATAAAATTCGAGCGATTCGGGCTTTCGCAAACCAATGTTGTAGGTATAAATATCGATGAATAAGTCCTGAATGGAATCTTCCACCAGCGATTTGTCGGATGTCATTTTTGAACCGTAGGCATACAACACATCAACATATTCATTGTAAATAATTTCAAAAGCCTTCTGATCGCCACTTTTAAATTTATCCCAGATGATCTGCCAGTATTCTCTTTCCGAAGGTGTTTTCACCATCTTTTTTTAGTTAAATTCCAGTGTGTTTCCCATTAAAAAAACAAAAAAATATCTGTCGGGATTTCTGTAAAAGTAGAGATTTCAAATAATAAACAAAATATTAACCTGTAATAATCATATATTTTTTACTTTGACAACAATACCGTTTTACCTGATTTTAACTCATCAGAAACAGCGCTGATTTCTATATTTCCGGTTTTTCCTTTTTCAGATCTGACAATAAGCATGGCTTTACCATAAAACAACTTTCGGTAATTCACCTGAAACAGTTCGTGAGATTGCGGATTTCCGTTGCCCACACCGGCAATTTTTCCGGGCCCCTTAATTTCGAAATTCACCAGGTTATCGGCCAGTGGGCACAGGTTTCCATCCTTGTCAAACGCTTCCACCAGTACATAACATAAATCGTCGCCGGTAGCCAATATCTCTTTTCGGTCGGATGTCAGTTTAATTGAAAAAGGTTCGCCGGCTGTTTTAACAACCGACTCGCCGATCACTTTCCCTGCCTTGTAAGCCACGGCTTTCAATTCGCCCGGTTCATAAACCACATCGGTCCACATCAGCCGGTAGCGTTCGGTTGAAACTTCCGATTTGGGATTCTTGAATTTTTTGCCTAATGATTTTCCGTTCAGGAACAGTTCAGCCCCGTCGCCGTTGGTGTAAACAAAAACGGGGACATTTTTCCCTTCATAACCGCTCCAGTTCCAGTGCGGAAGTATATGGACCATGCTTTTTTCAGGCGCCCAGTGGCTTCGATAGAGATAAAACCGGTCTTTGGGAATCCCGCACAAATCGACAATCCCGAAATAGGAACTTTTCGAAGTCATAAACGGAGTGGGTTCGCCCAGGTAATCGAAACCGGTCCATACAAATTCGCCGGCAATGTATTTCCCGTTTTCCTGCCACATAAAATCGTCATCGGGGATTTCGGCCCAGTAAGGTGCGTTCAAATCGTACGAACTCACCTGGTTCGACTGGGTAAAATCGGTCTTTTTCTCTGGCAGCGGCAATTCGTAAAAACCGCGGGTACTTACTGTTGAAGCCGATTCGCTGATGACAACCGACTTGGAAGGATCGAGTTTCCGAGCCGGTTCCCAGCGCTGCCCGTAGTTCCACGAATGAACATCGTAATAATCGAAATGGCGCCAGCGGGCATTCCCGTCCTGATCGCAGGCCATGGTTACCGGCCGGGTAACATCGTATTTGCGGACAAATCCAACCATGGCCGCCAGTTTTTGTAATCCGTTGTTCACATTTCCCTGGATATCGCCCATTTCGTTGCCCACGCTCCAGATGACCACCGACGGGTGGTTCCGGTCGCGTTTGACAAAATTACGGATGTTGCGTTCGCCAAATTCATAAAAATCGGTTTCGGGCGTAATATCAGCTTTGTCATCCCATTTATCGAAAGCCTCGTTGAAAACAATAAATCCCATTTTATCACAAAGTTCCAGCAATTCAGGCGCGGCCACGTTGTGACTGTTGCGAATGGCATTACACCCCATCTCCTTCATAATTTCGAGTTGACGTTCCATGGCGCGAACATTGAACGCGGCGCCCAGCGGGCCGTGATCGTGGTGCAGGTTGACCCCTTTGATGTGAAAATGCCTGCCGTTCAGAAAAAAACCATTGTCGGCCGTAAATTCAAAAGTGCGGAATCCAAACGGGGAAACCGATTCATCCACAACGTTCCCGTTTTCTTTGACAATGGTTTTTACTGTGTACAACACCGGCGTTTCCACATCCCAAAGTATTGGCCGAGTTACTGTGAGCCAGTGGTCGAATTCACGCGAACTACCGGCATTAATTTTCCGTTTCGATTCCGACGATGCGATTTCGATTCCGCCGGGACTAAAAACTTTGCTTTCCACCGTCACTTCTGTTTCGTCCTGATGATGATTATTTATGGTTGTCAGAATCCGTAAATCGGCATACGAAGAAGTAACCGCCGGAGTGGTAATGTACGTTTCCCAGATACCGGCATGGACCGGGTTGGTAATTAACATCTGAACTTTCCGGTAAATACCTGCGCCGGGATACCAGCGGCTTCCATGGTTTCGTGTATCAACATAAACCGCGATGGTATTTTCGGCTCCAAATTTTATCCATTTTGAAACGTCCAGATAAAACGAATTGTATCCGTAATCCCACTCCCCTGCCGGTTGCCCGTTGATAAAAACACGGGGCGACGACATGATCCCGTCGAAAAGGAAATAAACTGTTTTTCCCTGGTCAGCTGCATCCAACCTGAATTTTTTCCGGTACCAGCCTTCGCCTTTCCACGGGAGTTTTCCGGTAAAGCCCGGTTCACTTTCATTAAAAGGGCCTGAGATTGCCCAGTCGTGCGGGATGACAACATTTTCCCACGACGAATCGTTGAAAGTTTCATCTTCGGCATTAACGGGATTTCCTTTGGTAAATTTCCAGTTTCCGTTGAAATTAACCCAGTTTCGCGAACCGGTCTGGGCTGAACAAATTATGGGAAGAATGACGGCTGTGAACAAAATCAATCGTAAGTTTTTCATGGTTTAGTTTTTTTTCAAAACTAAAAAATTTAATGGTTAGCAGATTCGTTCCTATTATTAAATCTGATGTTTTGCAAAACCCGGAACCAAATTAAATTGTTTCTTTATTAAAAATTCTTTTTCCTTTTCAACATCTATTGTATTTAAAATGAAAAAAGAAAAGAACTAATCGGTAATTCAATACCTTGAAAACCAAATTAAATGAAAAAATACAAAACAGGACTTGTACTGAGTGGCGGAGGAACCCGCGGATTTGCACACCTGGGCGTAATTGCCGCGCTGTTCGAAAACGGAATTAAACCTGATGTGATTGCCGGAACCAGCGCCGGTTCAATTGTCGGAGCATTTATTGCCAGCGGAAAAACACCCGAAGAAATTTTAGCTATTTTCAAAAAAGGCTGGTTCTTTTCTTACACGAAACTTCAGTTGCCGGTTGACGGTTTGATGAAACTGGACGGGCTGAAAGAGGTGATTCAAAAAAATATTGGCACAAAAAACATTGAAGATCTGAAAACACCTTTTTTTATTACCGTTTCGAACCTTAACCTGGGCACCGTGGAATACCGGAATAAAGGCAATCTGGGCGAAACTGTACTGGCGTCATCATCCATTCCAGTCATTTTCTCGCCGGTGAAACTCGATAAATATCTTTACGTTGACGGCGGATTAATGGACAATATTCCGGTTGAACCCATCAAAAACGATTGCGAAAAAATTATTGTTTCGAACATCAGCCCGCTGAACCCGAAAGAAAATCTGAAAAACCTGATACAGATTACCTCGCGGACTTTCTACATGAGCGTGAATGCCAATATGAAAACAGTACATCAATATACTTCCTTTTTCATCGAACCCGAAGGGATTGACAACTACGACATCTTAAGCCTTAGCCACGCCGATGAATTGTATGAACTGGGATACCGTTCAACAAAAAAGATTCTCGAACAATCTGTACCCGACACAATCAAATAAAAAACACGTACTTTTTCAAAAGAAAACTCCTTTTGCACCGACAGTTCCTGTTTTTTCAGGTTATTGATTTCCCCTATCTACAATCTATAAATTCAATCTATTTCAAACTGAAAATATTTGGAATTATTCCAAATAGCAACTATTTTTGTTTTTAAGAATTAAATATATTAAAATCTTTTAAATAATATACGCTATGACATTTGAATTAAAAAAATTAGGATATGATTATACAGCGCTGGAGCCGCACATTGACGCACGGACGATGGAAATCCATCATACAAAACATCACGGCGCTTATACCAGCAATTTAAACGCTGCCATTGCCGGCACTCAACTTGAAGGAAAAACCATTGAAGAAATTATGAGTGGGATTTCGGGTCACCCGGCGGCTGTAAGAAACAACGGAGGCGGATATTTTAATCATAATCTGTATTGGGAAGTGATAGCTCCCGGTGGTTCACCAAAACCCGAAGGAGTTCTGCTTGATGCTATAAATGATTCTTTTGGTTCGCTGGAAAATTTTCGTGAGTCATTCGCCAAAGCTGCGATTACGCGGTTTGGATCAGGTTGGGCATGGTTGGTACTTCAAAAAGATAAACTGGTGGTTTCGTCAACGCCCAACCAGGATAACCCGCTGATGGATGTGGCGGAAGTTCGGGGTATGCCAATTTTGGGGATTGATGTGTGGGAACACGCGTATTACCTGAACTACCAAAACCGACGTCCGGATTATGTGAATGCATTCTGGAATCTCATCAACTGGGACGAAGTCGCCAAACGGTTTAAAGGTTAGTTGATTTTTGGTTTTTTCCCCGGGGCAGAGGCTCCGGGGTTTTTCTTTTTCAGAAATCCGAAAATCTGTCAAATTCCTGAATAAAAGCCTGCCACCTCCCCTTCTAAAAATCATCTGTGCAGGCCATAAACCAACGCTTTTCCATATTCCACCGGGTAGTAATTCATAACACTTATTTATACTGGTTTCAAATTAAGGTTCGAATCAATCCATTTTCATTTTATTTTGTTGTAATTTCGATTGTAAACAATAAAAATCAAACAACCTTAAATTGAGAGATCATGGCATTCGAATTACCAAAACTTCCGTATGCAAACAACGCGCTGGAACCTTACATCAGCGAAAAAACCATTGAATTTCACTACGGGAAACATCATCAGGGGACTCCATATGAAAATGCGACCCTGGAAGAAATCATCATGAAAACCGACGGCGGAATATTTAACAACGGCGCACAGGTTTGGAACCACACCTTCTATTTTATGCAGTTCGGCCCCGACGGATGCAAAGAACCCAAAGATGAGCTAAAATCGGCCATCGATGCCCGGTTTGGTTCATTTACTGCCTTTCAGGAAGAGTTTACCAAAGCAGCAGCTACACTGTTTGGCTCAGGCTGGGCCTGGCTGGTAAAAAATGAATCAGGAGAACTTGAAATCGTGCAAACCAGCAACGCCGGCAACCCGCTGAGAATTGGCAAAAAACCGTTGCTGACCTGCGATGTTTGGGAACATGCCTATTACATCGACAAAAAAAATCTTCGCCTAAAATACATTGAAGATTTTTGGAAAATTGTGGACTGGAAAGTAATTTCGGAACGTTTTGCAAAATAGAATTACCCTATAAAAATTGAAATCATGAGCGTAGAAAAAGTACTGGAAACCATGAAGGCCGCCGGAAAGCCCTTGAAAGCCGGAGAAATTGCCGAAGCTGCCGGCCTCGACAAAAAAGAGGTAGACAAGGCGATGAAAATGTTAAAAGCCGAGGGAAAAATTGAATCGCCAAAGGTCTGTTATTGGCAACCAAAATAGTAAAAATAAAGTTGGGGTTTCGCATCTGGCAAAACCCCAACTCCTTTCCTTTTTATTTGTTATTCCACAATTTTTCCATTTCTTCCAATGTTTTCCCTTTGGTTTCGGGAACCATTTTCCAGACAAAAATAAATGAGAGCACACTCATCACACCATAAAAACAGTAGGTTAATCCCCCGCTGAATTCCATCATAGCAGGATAAGTCGACGATATGAGATAATTGGCTGCCCACTGGGCCGCAACAGCTACAGCAACCGCTTTCCCCCTGATTTTATTGGGAAAAAGTTCGGAAATCAGCACCCAGCAAATTGGTCCCCACGACATCATAAATGAGGCCGTGTAAATGATGATGAACACCAGGGTACCAATCCCAATAATTTTTAGAAATGACAATGCCCCGATGGCAAACATTCCCAGAGCCATACCAACCGATCCAACCATCAACAAAGGTTTTCTTCCCCATTTATCGACTGTAAGAATGGCAACAACCGTAAATAACACATTTACCAGCCCCATGACCACCGTTTGCAGCATGGAGGCATCCTTCTCGGCCCCCATGCTTTCGAAAATCCGAGGGGCATAATACAAGGCCACATTTATTCCCACAAACTGCTGAAAAACAGACAACAAAATTCCGATAATTATCACAATCTTTCCGTAGGAAAATAATTTTGCTTTCGACTTTTCAACGCTGTTTTTTATTTCCGTGAAAATAACTTTTGCCCGTTCAACGCCATTAATGCGGGTTAAAACGTGCAACGCTTTTTCATCCTGATGTTTTAGAGCAAGATAGCGGGGTGTTTCGGGGACAAAAAACAACAAGACTCCAAATAGCCCGGCAGGAATGGCTTCCGAAGCAAACATTCTTCGCCAGCCATTGCTGTTAATCCATTCCAGCGGTTGCCCGTTGGCAATGCCCCAGTTCACAAAATAGACAACCAGCATCCCGAAAATAATGGCAAACTGGTTTAATGAAACCAGCCGCCCCCGGATGTCGGCAGGAGCAATCTCACCGATATACATCGGGCTGATTGCCGAGGCAAGACCCACGCCAATTCCTCCAATCACCCGGTAAAAATTGAACATATAGAGAAGTCCAAGCGTAGGTTCTCCTTTTGTAAAAACCAGGAATTCAGGATACCCCGAGCCGAGCGCGGATATAAAAAACAAGAATGCGGCCAGGAAAAGGCTATTCTTCCGTCCCAGACTTGAAGCCAGCAGTCCCGAAATGCTTCCACCGATAATACAACCAATCAAAGCGCTCGAAATCGTTGCCCCGTGTGCCAGTGAATTTAATCCCAGGCTATTAATCAGGTATGCCTGAATGGCTTTGTCGGCTCCCGATATAACAGCTGTATCGTAACCAAACAAAAGGCCACCTAAAGTGGCCACTAATGTAATTACAGCAATATAAAATGAATTTCTTTCTTTCATACGTAAATAATTTCTATTAAATGAGCCTTAAAAGCCCATATTTTGTTTA
>CAZHKI010000085.1:0-1200 GCA_964533365.1 uncultured Maribellus sp.
CAGGTTGGCCATGTAGGAATCTCCACCCGGCACCCACCACGAATCTTTATAGGGAGAGCCAACCAAAACCCTGGGCTTGGGTTCTTTTTTTCCAACCAGTTCCCGCAGGGCAAAATATTCTTTTTCAACATCGGCAAAAAACTGTTTAGCTTCGGTTTCCTTTTCAAAGAAAGCGCCCATAAATTTAATCCATTCGGCTTTCCCCAGCGGAGTCTCTTCCAGGTATTCGGCATTCATAATGACCGGAATACCCAGCTCTTCCAATTTTTTGGAATATTCGGCCACTTCGCTGCCCACACCGTAAACCATTACCACATCGGGTTGCTGGTGAACCAACTGTTCGTAATTCAGGTTCTGGCCGTATCCTACATCCACAGCGCTGCCTTCTTCCAACCGTTGCCTGATTTTGGGGTTCGTTACATACATGCTACCCGAAACGCCAACCACCGACTCATTTTCACCCAGAATATCAATAAATCCCAAATGTGAGGTTGACATGCAAACCATCCGTTTAACCGGAGTTCGGATTACATTTTTAGAAAGTAATGAATCGGGAATGGTTTTATTTTCATTGATGAGATAATATTCGATAGAAACGCCACGAGCTTTTTCCCAGGGATTAAATACCGTTAACCGGGTAACATCGCCTTGTTTATCCATTTCAAAACTGCGGGCATAGTGGTTTGACGACGGCCGGAGTGAATTATTTCCATGATGAGAAACACAACCATTGAAAACAATAAAAAGTATGAATAAGAAAGTAATCCGTTGCATATACTTTATTTACCACGGGACGAAAGAAACCTTTTGGGTTACATAACTCCGCCCGTTGTTGTACCTCACAAAATAAACTCCCGGAGCATTCCCCGACAAGT
The DNA here is from genome assembly GCA_964533365.1 of uncultured Maribellus sp. GTDB lineage: Bacteria > Bacteroidota > Bacteroidia > Bacteroidales > Prolixibacteraceae > Draconibacterium. The sequence continues at coordinate 876 of CAZHKI010000085.1, forward strand.
CAATTTCGATTTTTTTATCCTGCTGGTTTCCAAATTTAACATGAACCGATTGTCCTAACAGGTTAAACACCGAAATATTGCTTCGGACCAATTGCTTTCCCGATTCCAGGATAAAAGCCGATTTGGTGGGATTGGGATAAACCAGAATCTTCAGCGGATCAGCAACAAGCGAAGTATCAGACTTGTTGGATCCCGGTTCAATGTTGCAGGCAACCAGTTCAAATACATTGGTCATCGAATAGTTATCCGGATTTGTATTGCTGAAATTGTACCACTGGGTTCCCTTTTTATAGTAAAAGAAATTTTCTTTTCCGGTATTTCGTTT
>CAZHKI010000085.1:1210-10660 GCA_964533365.1 uncultured Maribellus sp.
GCAGGCTGCATATTACTTAGTTCGAACCCGATAAAAAATGTTTCTGCAGGCTCCACGGGTTCGTTGAACCCGATAAAATTCATAGCATCGGCAACCAGGTTTTTTATGCCAACATTTTGCGAATAAATCAGTTTTTCAGGAAAATCTTTTCCGTTATAAACCCTGATGGAAATTTCGCTGTCGACGCCACCCGGTGCATCCAGCATTTTGCCTACGCCCAGTGAAATTCCGTGCAGTTGCTCATTTCCGTCAATCGAAAATTTTTCTACAAAACCGGTGATCCCAAAACTGTTTGTCCCGCCCCAGTATCCCTGAAACTGTCCCGAATTCACAATCGGCACATTTTCATGTTTGTCGCCGTCGGTTAAATGGGTAAAAGCCTGACACGTATCTTCACCTGTATAAAACCTTCTCCCATCAATACTTTGTACTGTTGACTTCAAAGGATCGAGCCAGTATTTCAACTGTTTGGTGGAATCCGGTTTGTAATCCCAGGCCTTTTCAAACCGTGCGAAATAATCTTTAACCGGGTTGGAACAAGTGGCAATTCCGCCAGTCAGCGTTCCAACAAGTTGTTTATTCTGGTTGAAAAGACCTCCGCCCGAGGAGCCACTTTCTGTAACTCCGTAATCCCAACGTAAAATTTTGATAAAGCCATTGTTGATATAGTGCGAATTGTAAGAAGAAAATTCAGGTTTATGTTTATCTATGGCTATTTTTTTAAGATGCCCCTGCGGGTGATGAATACTCACGGTTGAATCGGGCAAATTTCCAGAACGATCCCAGCCGGCATAAAAAGGCATGAATTCAGGCGGGGGAACGAGGCTTAACTCGGCCAGTGCAAAATCGAGACTGTCGTACTGCGCTTTCAGAACAGCGCCCGAAATCGTATTGGAAGGATCCCCGTCGAGCGGGGCACAATACGGACTTTCGTAATTAAAAGTATATAGGGTTGTTTGGGCATAGTCCCACCGGTCGTAACAATGGGCTGCCGATAAAACGTAAGGTTTCTGGTTTTCAGCCGTGTTGTTTACCAGCGTTCCCGAACAAATTTCTTTCCCGTTGACAATCAGCCGGCAAACGGCATCTTTGATTTCGCTCCAGTTTTCGCCCAATCCGCAATTGATGTCGATATTACACGCCCCCGGTAATTCATTCAGAGGCCTTCGCGGATCATACTTCAGGAAACCTACAAAATCGTGGTTGACCTGGGTAATCACAAAATCAGAATCTTCGGTAACATTTTGTGGCATTTCGTAATGAACGGTTATTTCGTCGCCGGCAACCGGCAAAACGGCAAACATTCCCGATGATTTATTATTGAACGAGGTAAAAGCGCCCAGCGTGTGATTTTCTTTTTCATTATACAGAAACAGCCTCGCTCCTGCGGGAAGTTTGAATTGTTCAAAAATCAGGTTTAACGAATAAGCGCCTTTCGAACGGATTTTAAGCCGCCAAACCTTTGTCCCGTCGCTGGCAGTAACCCACTCACCCGATTTTTTTGGCGACAATGAAACTTCAAACGGCTGGGCAAAACGAAAAGGTTTCAGTTTTGGACCTGAATCCAGTTCTTCCAGCATCTGGCTTTTTAAAACCTTGTTGTTCACCAGCGGCATATCAACAACAGGGATACCGGTACTTTTCAGGCTACTGACTTCAAGGGGTTTGCCCCCCTGCGAAATCTGCCCGTATGCAATTCCTTTCAGTAAAAGAATTGCGGCAAAAAGTAACCCCCTTAACCGCATATCATTCATTTTCGCCAAAAATATTAAAATTCAAAGGATCTGCTTCTGTTTTGCAATATTAAATCAACAAATCATTCATAATGAATGTTTATTGCGATAATAACCTTAAATTGTTTCCATTATTGTTTCATTCAAAATCTTTAAACTATGAAAAAAATCGTATCTCCTGCCGGTATCATTTTCTTAGTTTGGCTGGGAATCCTTACCATATCGGCAACAGAAGACAACAAGGCCAAAAATTCCCTCAAAATGCCTGACAACGTGAAAGCCATCATCGACAAATCGTGTATTGAATGCCACAATACCGCCTCGAAAAATGACAATGCCAAACAAGTTCTCGATTTTAAAAAATTCGACGGCTTGTCAATCATAAGGAAAATCGGGGCACTGAAACACATTGGCGAGTCGGTTGAAAATGCCCAGATGCCGCCCAAACGGTTTCTGGAAAAAAATCCCGATAAAAAACTCACCGACGAAGAAATTAAAATTATAACCGAATGGGTGAAAAAAGAAAGCGCCTCACTGTTGGGAAAATAAAATCTGTTTTTAGGAAGTAAGTTCAATCGGTTAAAAAGTTTTCATTACCGGCAAATTGAAAGTTATGCAAAAATTTCTGCGAATCCTGATTATTATTGCTGGCACGGCACTGGTAGCGCTCCAGTTCTTTCAGCCCGAAAAAAATACAAGCCTGGTAACTTCCGATCATCTTTTTGAAACAGAAACAATACCGGAAAATATTCAATCCATTTTAAAAAATTCATGCTTCGATTGTCATTCCAACCAAACGCGTTATTTGTGGTATCACCAGATTTCGCCGGTTTCGTGGATGGTCAACCGCCACATTACGGAAGGTAAAAACGAACTCAACTTTTCGGAATGGGGGCAATTGGACGATTTTAGCAAAATTGGGCATCTTGAGGAAATCTGCCGGGAAGCCGAACTCAAAAAAATGCCGCTGAAAGCTTACACGGCCATGCACCCAAAAGCCAGGCTGAACGAAGAACAGATTGCTGCCCTATGCGCGTGGACCGAAACGATGGGCGAAAAATTGTTAACCAAAAACCTTAAAGAATGAAAGTACTGGTCATATTTGTCGATGAATTTAGTTACTCACCGGCGCAGAAAACACTGGAGTCGGCCGATGATGTTTCGGCTGGCGCAACATTTACCAATTCTATTCTCGCTTTTATTCAGGTGGAAGAAGACGATGAATCGTACGACATAAAAAGCCGTGAAAAAAAATTGGTCAACCACCTGAAATGGACTGCCCGGAAAAACAACTGCAATAAAATCATCTTACATTCTTTTGCTCACCTTTCCGATTCAAAAGCTTCGGTGGAATTTACCCGGCAGATTTTCGACGAAGCGGAAAAACGGCTGCAGAATGCCGGGTTCGAAACCGAGCAAACACCTTTTGGCTACTTTCTCGACCTGAATATTAAAGCGCCCGGGTATTCGCTGGCACGTATCTGGGCCAGCCTTTAACAACTGGTTCTGTTTACTCTCAAAGGATTCCGAAAAGCCCCGATTGATTTTTGTCCGTCATTTCGACTATCTTTGCCGTCTGAAACAGAAAAAACATGAAATTCGCGGAATATTCCATTTCATTTGAGATCAAAAAAAACCTGGAAAAAGAAGGGTTTCGGAGGCCAACCGACATCCAGTTTAAAGCCATCCCTCCCATTTTAAAAGACGAGGATGTACTGGCCATTGCACAAACCGGTACGGGAAAAACAGCGGCTTTTGCCATCCCGGTGATCCACAAAATCCAGGTGGCCAAAAAATCGGATCGCAGCTTTGGGATTCGTTGCCTGGTAATGGCCCCAACCCACGAACTGGCACAACAAATAACCGAAGTCTTCAAAAAAATTGGCCGGAACACCGGGGTAAAAACCACCGGAATTTTCGGTGGCGTGGAACAGGAACCGCAAATTGCCGAACTCGAAAACGGGATCGATATTCTGGTGGCCACTCCGGGCCGAATGTTTGATCTGGTCAGCCAGGGACACCTCAAACTCCACCGCCTCGAAATACTTATCCTCGACGAAGCCGATCACATGCTTGACCTCGGATTTATCAAAGACATCAACGACCTGATAAAACTACTCCCCAAAAAAAGACAAACACTTTTTTTCTCGGCCACCATCGACAGTAAAATCAAAAAACTGGCCTACTCGCTGGTCAGCAAACCCATTCGCATCCAGATTTCGCCTAAAAATCCAGTGGCCAAAAACATCGAACATGCTGTGGCTTTTATTGAAATGGACGATAAACGGGCTTTTCTCGAACGGCTGGTCAACGAAAACCCCGACAGCAAAATCCTGGTTTTTGTCCGCACAAAAGTACGGGCCGAACGGGTGAAAAAAGCGATGGAGCGGGTTGAAATCCAATGCAGTACCATTCACAGCGACAAAGAACAGGCCGAACGGACGAAAACACTGGGCGATTTTAAAAACGGGAACATCAAACTACTGATTGCCACCGATGTAAGCGCCCGCGGGATTGACATCCCCAATGTGGATTTTGTGGTCAATTACGACCTGCCCGAAGTACCTGCCAACTATGTTCACCGTGTGGGACGCACAGGCCGCGGAACCAAAAAAGGCCAGGCGGTTTCGTTTTGCAGTTCCGAAGAAAAAGATTTGCTGGAAGAAATTGAAACCTTCCTCGACAAGGAAATTAACGTAGTGAAGATCGACAAAGATACTTACCGCGAAACACTCGACTTTACAAAAGACACCGATTATAACTGGAAAAAACTGCTGAAAGAAAACGAACGCGAACTTCGCGAACTGAAAAGCAGGAAGAAAAAGTGAGCAGAAAACAGTTACAGTACGCAGTTGCAGTATGCACGAACAGGCTGAAAAGCATTGTATAAAAATTCATCACCTCAAAAACTTTCTTTTATCTCCCCAACTAATCGTTAAGAACCTTCAAGCGGATGTTACGCAAGGCAGCTGTGGTATTCCACGAGGTAATTCCGAACGGGCGCGAAAGCCCCACTTCTGGCCGGATGGAAATGACATGATCGCCAATCTCAAAATCGACCACTACTTCATCGTCAATCCAGGCAACAATGGTTTCATCGGTAACCTGGAGTTTAATTTTATACCACACATTTTTATCGAACTTTTTCAGGGTCTTGGTTGCATTGTGTGCTGCGTCATTCCCGTCGATGGTACTAAGCCCCACCACCGGGCCGCCCCAGCCGCCAACAATCAGCGAGCAATGGCTTTCGTTTACCGGGAAAGTCATCCCGCAGAAAAAATCATTACCCGAAACCCTCATGGCTTCGAGCGTCACCTCGTAATTACTCCGGGGAAAATCGTTTGTCCAGGTAACCCCGGTACAACCGTCGCCAAATGCAAGAACGATATTCCCATCGGAAACCGAAACCGGGCCTTCGGTGCCAAAACTGGTGATTTCCCAGCCATCCAGCGTTTTTCCATCGAAAAGGGAAATTCCATCCAGAGCCGTTTCCTGAACCTGGGCTGGGGCTGTTTCGGATTGATTATCCTTTTTTACGCCAGGGCGACAAGCCGAAACAGCCAGGATTAAAAGAACATATGCCAGTTTTTTCATCATTACCTGATTTATTTTCAATGAATAAAAATAAACTAAACAACCGAAATACTGAACAAAAATTATCGATTATTTCATTTCACCGCGGTCCATTCTTAACGCCTTGCGCGATGCACGGTCAACCAATGTAAAAATCAAGTCGGAATTATTTTTCTCATGCGTTTTCAGATGCCCGCTGACTTTCACAAATTCAATACTCAAATGCTCTGTTTTTTGATAAAATTCCTGGTATAACTCCGCGTTGTTCAACAGCCTGTTTCCCTTTGATCTGAAATTATTTTTTTCCAGTCGTTCCTTTCTTTCCGGCAAACCAATAATATTTTGAGAGTCGGAAAAAACCTTAATTTTTGCAGGAAAATGCTGAATTTCGCCAAGTGCCCAAATCAGGGTCTGAATTTCGAGCCGGGAGGAAGAAGTGTTCTCAAACCGTTTGAGCACCACCTGCTTTTTCAGTAAATCCGACGGGAGTTCCGGATTATCAACCAGTAAATAAGCGCCATAACCAATGCCGGTTTGATCATCGGCGCTCCCATCGGTAAACAATAATAATTCCTTCACAACAGAATTTTGAATGTTTTAGAAAAAATTTAGCTTAAAAACTTTTCCCTCAGTTCTTCCACCTGTCCGGGATTGATTGGGATAAGTTGTCCCAGCGACGAGCCCATGGTCAGCGATTTCGCACTGAATTCGGCTACTTCCAGCCGGTCAAAAGTTCCCAGTAATTTATCGCCGGTAACCAGGATGGAATCGTTATCGATAATAATAGCCGGAGTGTTAACCGACAAATGGTTGAGGATAACCTCGCTTCCTGCAAAATGGGACCCAAACGGGACATTGGGTACATCCTGCAGGAATATCCAGCTTTCAGGGATGGTGCGTACATCCAGTTTTTCGGCTGTAACACTGTACGCCATCAAATAGGGCGTTTGGGTCAAAATAATTGAATTAACGTGCGGGTTGCGCCGGTATATTTCCTGGTGGAGCCATGTTGAACGGCTGGGAATTTTACCTGGCTCGCGTTTGCCATCTTTCACCTGAACGATGTCTTCATTTTGAATATCCCAGCGGGCGACGTAGGGCGGCGTAATTAAAAAATCGTTGTTCCGCCAGCGCACCGAAACGGTACCATACGAACTAATCATCAATCCCTGGGCACAAGCGCGGTGGACAATTTTTTTAATATCCTCGCGGATGGCCCGTTCATCGGAAGGATAATCCACCGAATCCATTTCAGGCAGCAAGTGCGGAATTTGTGCTTCAAACTCTTCAATTTGGTGGTCGGTCAGATAATTGGGTTTTCCGATGGTACTGCCATAAATGATGGTGCGTGCGCAAAATTCAAGGGTTTCAAACCGCTGGAATGCATCACTCAAATCGGTACCGCCTACTACGGTTCCGTGATTTTCCATGATCACCGCGTTAAAACCTTTTACAAATTCCTTTGCTATGACTTCTCCCAATGCTTCGCTCCCAGGCAATTCGTATGGTGCATAACCAATCGGGCCACAGACATATTTTGCCTGCGGTATGATGTTGGTATTGGGAATCTGCCGGACGATACTAAAAGAAACCAGTGCCGGTGGGTGGGCATGAACAATGGCTTTGATTTCGGGGCGTGCTTCGTAAATTGCCCGGTGAAACGGGTATTCCGACGACGGTTTGTGCCGTCCTTCGATGGTTCCGTTTTTTCGCACACAAACAATATCCGACGGACGTAACGAACCTTTATCGATAGCCGAAGGGGTAACCCAAATATCGCCGCATTCGTCAATGATGGAAATATTACCTCCCGAAGTGGTGGTTAATCCGCTACGGTAAACTTTATCGATGATCATCGTAATCTGATCACGCGGATGCATCAATCTGGTATCCAGTTTCTTCATATTACTATTATAAAAAATTCAACAGTTCATTAAAATTAAAGATCATCCTTTGATAGCCGTGTTTTATCGTGTTCGGAGAACTACTCTCCCGGCGGTTAATCTTACATCTTTTACAAAAAAAAGATACAAAGAATATCTTCATTTTGCCGGATTGTAATTTTTATAAAACAAAAAAAGGATACCGCGAAGAAATCTTCATCCTGCGGTATCCTTTGATTTACTATGAAAATCGGTTATCGTTTCGACAATACTTCTTTCTCATATTTCTGGATTTCGGCAATAAAATCTTCGGCAACCGGGACGCCTTCCTGCATACACCAGTAATCCCAAACGGCGCCAAACGGTTTTGATTTCAGTTCTTCGAGCAAAGCCAGCCGCTCAAAATTCTGTCCGGCTTCTTCATATTGAATCAGTGTGGAAGTGGGTTCGAGCATAGCAATCATAAATGCTTTTTGAGCTGAACGGGTACCCACCACATAAGCTCCAATGCGGTTGATGGAGGCATCGAAAAAGTCGAGGCCAATATTCACCCGGCTCAGGAAATTATTGCGGACAATTTCGGAAGCAATCAACTGCACTTCATCGTTGAGTGTCACTGCATGGTCGGAATCCCAGCGGACGCCGCGTGTTACGTGAAGAAGAACACCGTCGAGGAACTGGAGGCACGACGAAATTTTATCGCCTACCTGTTCAGTTGGGTGGAAATGGCCATTGTCGAGGCAAATTAAAATGTTGTTTTTTATGGCATATCCGAGGTAGAAATCATGCGAACCAACGGTCATTGATTCGGCGCCAATCCCAAACAGTTTACTTTCCACTGCATCTTTCATCAGTTCTTTCGGATATTTCACAGCCATTGCCTCGTCAAGCGATTTTTTCAGTAAAGCACGATAACCGTTCCGGTCAACCGGGGTATCTTTCGAACCGTCGGGAATCCAGGTGTTGTGTACACACGGTGTTCCCAATTGTTTCCCAACTTCAGCCGAAATGGCACGGCAGCGTTTTACATGTTCCACCCAGAATTTACGGTTTTCCTCGTTTTTGCTTGCCAGGGTGAAACCATCGGCAGCCCGTGCGTGCGAAAAGCAGGTAGCGTTGAAATCCATGCCAATTCCCTGCGATTTACACCAATCAATCCAGCTTTGAAAATGTTTAGGCTCAATCTGGTCGCGATCGACAAACTCGCCGCCAAAGTCACCGTAAATGGCGTGCAGGTTCAACCGTTGATTTCCCGGGAGCAACGTCAGCACTTTTTCGAGGTCGGCGCGCATTTGGGCAATAGTAGTTGCTTTGCCCGGATAATTCCCGGTAGCTTGAATACCGCCGCCCGAAAGCTCGGCATCGGGAGTCTCAAATCCGCCCACATCGTCGGTTTGCCAGCAATGCAGTGAAATAACCACATCTTTCATCCTTTTTAATACGTCGTCGGTATTTACACCCAATTCGGCATATTGCTCTTTGGCCAGTTGATAGGCCTTTTCAATTCTTTCTTTATTCATATTCAAATTGTTAATAATAAAATGTTTTATAATTACAAGACAACGGGATAGGTAAAATTATACTTTCCTGAACCCAGTTTCAAAGTGACATTACGTCCCTTTTGTTGTGCATTTTTAGCCGAGTCGTTTTTCAGTAAAACAGAATTTATTGTAACCTGTTCAAGCGAAGCAGCCGGAAGAGTAACCGTGGCTGTTGTATTGGCAGGTATCTCCAATTCATAAACCAACTGGTTGCCTTCGACTTTCCATGCTGAGCGAATATCGCCGTAAACCGACCGGAATGTTGCTGCAGCATGAGTCAACCCTCCACCGGGATGAGGGGCCAGGAAGAAATGTTTATACCCCGGATTTTCAGCATCGATCTGAATTCCTGCGACATAAGTATAAAGCCATTCCCCGATTGCCCCGTAGGCATAATGGTTAAAACTGTTCATTCCGACACTCTGGAACGAACCATCGGGTTTCTGCCCGTCCCAGCGTTCCCAGATGGTAGTGGCGCCCTGCGTTACAGGATATAACCACGACGGATACTGTTTGCGGTTAACCAGCATAAAGGCCAAATCTTCATACCCGTAATCCGATAAGGTTTTGCAGAGTAACGGAGTGCCCACAAAACCAGTGGTCAGGTGACCCATTTTTTTGACATCGCCGGCAAGAAAAGCTGCTGCTTTCGGCACCAGATGACTGGGAAGAAGATCAAAAGCCAGCGCAAGAGAATACGCAGTTTGTGTATGCGAGGAC
>CAZHKI010000086.1:0-10614 GCA_964533365.1 uncultured Maribellus sp.
ATTATTTCCAGGCCATCGAAAACCAGGGACTTTCGACGCCGCAGAACCTCCGTCTCTCCGAAAATAAAATTATGTGGGACACTGCACTTGCCGGCGATGAACCGGTTTCGCACTACGAAGTAATGATTGGAGGGCAACTGGCCGGGAAAGTGGAACACAAACCCCAGTTGTTGAAAAGCCAGCCGTTTTCATTCAAAATTGTGAATAAGGATGCCGAAATTAAAGTGGTCGCAGTTGACCAGGCAGGAACGCGCTCAGAAGTTTTATTAGCTTAACCGGTAATTCCATCCTTTATTCGAACAGGTGAATCCAAACAATCGGGTTGGGGTTCACCTGTTCGTTTTTGAAACAATTTAAAAGATTTTACCTACCGGGTATCGTTTCCAGGTTTTTTCCAGCCATTCGGTGTTGTTGTAAATGTAGGCAAGCTGGGCACGGTGGTTTTTGGCAAATTCCGGATCTTTTTCCCGTTTTTGCTGAAACCGGGCGTTGAATTCCGGATGTTCTTTCAGGTATTTTAAGGCATTTTCTTCAAAACCGTACGATGAAAAATATTCGCGCTGATCGAGGATGTTGTCGAAAAAATTCCATCGGAAAAACGAATCCTGGGCTTTGGGTTCAAACATTTCCAAAAGGTATCTGATTTTTTCCTGCCTGACCGGAATCGCGATATCGCCTTTGTAAAACTGAATGATTTGTTTTTCACTTCGGGTGGTAACTTTATCGTGATAGAAGTGCCCGTTGTAGGGTTGTGCCGGGCTGGTAAATTCATCGATGTAATCCACAGTAACATCGATTAGGGAATCGCTCATGAGCCTGGAATAGCTGATTTGCAGGATATCGAGCCGTTCCACAATGTCGCGGTAATTCTGCGGGAGGATGTAGAATTCGGGCACGGGAACCGTTTCGGTTGGTACCCAGGTGTCGAAATATTTGATCATCTCGGTATAAGGTTTCGATGTGTCGTAACCAAACCGCGGCAATCCTGTAACCGGGCTGATCTGGTCGTCAACCGCTTCGTACCCTTTGAATTCGATCATCCGGAATTGGGCCGTATCCAGTTGGTAAGTTACCGGAAATTGGGTCATCGCCATCGATTCACGGATTCCTTCGGCCCGCAGGGTTTGGATGTTTTTGCTGTTTGCTGAAGTATATTCCGCCAGAAGCCGGATGAACTGGTAGCACGATTTTACGCGGTCGGGGTAAGCTTTGTAAATTTCGTTTTCGGTCATCATTCCCACCGTGTGGAACATGGATGCAAATCCCGATGAGTAGCGCGGGCCTTCCTGCGACATGGCAATTCCCTGTTTGGGGTCGTGGTAAAAGTAATTGACGTAGGGGATTAGTTCGTACTTCCCTTTTTTCATTTCGCTGTACAACATAGGGAGAAACTTATTACGCACAAATTTCTCCATCACCGGAGGAAAAAGCGCAGGCGGTGGAGGTACCAGCGTGATGCTGTACTGGTGGTCGCTGCCGTTGGTGGTGTGGGTGTCGAGGAAAATATCGGGGTTCCACTCGCTGAAAATTTTACTGAAACTTCGGGCGTTTTCCGAATCGCATTTGGTAAAGTCGCGGTTCAGATCGAGGTTGGCGTAATTACCGCGGAACCCGGTTTCGTAAGGGGTGGTTTGTCCCGAGCGGTTATATGCGCCACGGTTCAGGTGGCCGCCAATGCTGTAAACCGGGATGATGATGATGACCGTGTTTTCCAAAATTTTTGCCATCCCGTCGTGATTGCGGAGGATGTTATCGGCAAATTCGAGGCTGGCGTCAATCCCTTCCGGCTCTCCGGGATGGATGCCGTTGTTGATGAGGAGCACCGATTTTCCCTGCTGGCGGATTTTCGCCGGATCGAATTCCGGTTCGCTGTTGATCACGAAAAGGTGAAGCGGTTTGCCACAATCGGTCAACCCTTTTTCAAGCAAAACCGCATTTTCGTAATGCTGGTCGAGCATCTGAAACATTTCGATGGTTTCGTGGTAAGTGGGCGTATAATTTTCTTCGTATTTTAACTGAAGGAGTGGTTGTTTTTGTGCCGATAAAACGGACAGGATCAACATGAAAAATGAAAGCAGTTGTAATTTTAATGTCTTCATTCTGGTATAGGTTTAGAAAATGAATTTCAAAATCGCCTGAACTGGGATATAGCTGTAATCTTCATCACATTTTTTTGAAGAGGAGAGTAAAATCCGATGATATTTATTTCCTCACCAAATCCAGATAAGAATAGCTGAATCCGTTTTTTTCGTCGAACAAATCTTCGCGGGCGGTTTCGGTCCATTCCGAAAAATCAATTTTAGGGAAATAAACATCGGCGTCAAAAGGCTGGTGAACCAAGGTGAGGTAGAGTTTCCCGGCCAGCGGATAAAACTGGCGGTACACCATTCCACCGCCAATCACAAAAGCTTCCTGTTCGCCTTTTACTTTTTCCAACGCCTCGTCGATGGAAAAAACCACTTCGCATCCCGGGAAAACGTCGTCTTTTTTGTCGGTAATCACAATGTGGCGGCGGTTGGGTAGCGGCCATTTTGGCAACGAAAGCAGGGTGTTCCGGCCCATTATCAGGCTGTACCCCGAAGTAATTTCCTTAAAACGTTTCAGGTCGTTGGGCAGGTGAAAAAGCAGGTCGTTGTTTTTCCCGATGGCAAAATTTTCGGCAATGGCAACAATGATGGATATATTTTTATGGATCATTTTTCTGTTATAAAAAGTTAAACTGCTACTTCGCCTTTAATGTGCGGGTGCGACTGATACCCCACCAGTTCAAAATCGTCGTATTTAAAGCCGAAAATGTCTTTCACATCCGGGTTGATTTTCATTTGCGGCAACGGGAACGGTTGTCGGGAGAGTTGCAGTTTCACCTGTTCAACGTGGTTCGAATAAATGTGCACGTCGCCAAATGAGTGGACGAAATCGCCGGATTGCAGTCCGGTTACCTGTGCCACCATCATGGTCAGCAGCGCGTAGGAGGCAATGTTAAACGGCACACCCAAAAAAACGTCGGCGCTGCGCTGGTAGAGCTGGCACGAAAGTTTCCCTTCGTTTACATAAAACTGGAAGAGGGTATGGCAGGGCGGCAGCCCGGCTTTTGCCATTTCTTCCACTTCGGGCGGGTTCCAGGCCGAAACAATTAGTCGCCTTCCGTTTGGGCTTTCGTGGTTTTCCTTCAAATATTTAATTTCATCGACCACCCATTTTATCTGGTCGGTTCCCGAGAAATCGCGCCATTGTTTTCCGTAAACCGGGCCAAGTTCTCCCCATATTTTGGCGAAATTTTCGTCGTCAGCCACTTTTTGAGCGAATTCGCGGATGGTTTCACCGGCAAATTCAGGGCTGTTTTTGTAGCGGCGGTATGGCCAGTCGTCCCAGATATGAACGTTGTTTTGGGCAAGGTACCTGAGGTTGGTATCGCCTGCTATAAACCAGAGCAGCTCGTGAATAATGGATTTCAGGTGCAGTTTTTTGGTGGTTACAACAGGAAATCCCTCACTCAGGTCGAACCGCATCTGGTATCCAAAATAACTGATGGTTCCGGTTCCGGTGCGGTCTTCCTTTTCTGTTCCTTTTTCAAGGATTGACTCCAGTAAATCCAGATATTGTCTCATCGTTCAGTATTTGATGCAAAAATAAGCTTTTGATAAAACCTGCCGGCGAACAGGGACTACTAAATATCCACAAAAGTTCAGCGTTTGTTAACCGGCATCAAGATTAAGGTAAAATTTTATCGGGAAAAATCAGCTTCCCTTTGCAGGAATATGGGGTGTTTTTCGTGGAGAAATTCCTCAGTCGCAGTGCTTCGTCGGAATGACAGGGGAGCGCATGACAGGGTCGCTGTCAGCGGGGGCCGGTCTTTCTTTTTTTGGAGATCCTGGTGCCCTGCTGAAGATTTAATAATCCTGCCTGGTATAATGCTTCCCTGCTATGAATTTATCCGCCCTGCCGGGATTCTGCCGTCCTGTTTCCGGATTTTGTTTTTCTGCCTGGTTATGTGGCTATTTTCACCTGCAGGGAGTGTATGACCAATGGCAGGAGGCGAAAATACACCCGCTGGGAAACGTCACCCGGCAGCAGGACATGAAACCATGCAGCAGGGAGCCGGTTTTTTGCAGCAGGGAACCAAAATTCCCGGCAGGAAGCCTTTATTAATTGCAGAATACTGACTTTCCCTAAGTTTCGCGATTGATTTTTGCCCCGCATTTTTTGCAGAAAACCGCATCGTCGTCGTGTTTGTCGTACAGGCAGTTTGGGCAAACCTGTGTGTTTTTTGATGTTGCGGGTTGGATGATGCGGGCCGTGATGATTCCGGTGGGAACGGCAATGATGGCATACCCCATGATCATGAGCAGGCTGGCCAGAAACTGACCGGTGGGCGTTTGCGGGCTGATATCGCCGTACCCCACGGTGGTTAATGTAACAATAGCCCAGTAAATGCTCACAGGGATGCTGGTAAAGCCATTTGCTTCGCCTTCCACCAGGTAAATAATAGTCCCCATGATGATTACAATGATCAACACAAAAACGACGAAGACCGATATTTTTGCCCTGCTGTCCCAGATGGCAAGTAGAATGTACCTCCCGGCATGGGAATAGCGGGTCAGTTTCAGGATCCGGAAAACACGGAGCAGCCGGAGAATCCTTATAACGACAAGGCTTTGAGAGCCTGCAATAAAAAAGCTGATGTAGGTAGGCAATACGGCCAGTAAATCGATGATGCCGTAAAAACTGAAAATATAGCGGATAGGCTTCCTTACAATCAGAACCCGTAAAATGTATTCGATGGTAAAAATTGCGGTAATCGACCATTCCGATATCTTTAAAATATCAGCATATTTTTGCCTGTATGATGGTACGCTTTCCAGCAAAACAATGATTACGCTGGCCAGAATCACCAGCAGTAATGTTACATCGAAAGCTTTTCCCTCGCGGGTGTCGGCCTCAAAAATTATTTCGTACAAACGTTGTTTGATGTTTTTCATCGCTGAACGGAAAAGAAAAGCACATCAGTAAAATTTGGGCAGGAAAGTTTTAATTCAATTCCATAATTTTCAGGTTCCGCCATTTTACTTTAATTCCGCCACCGTCGTGGATTTGCAGGGCGATGGCGCCTTTGCCGGCAGCAATTTTTTCGTCGTTGATGTCAACCATTTGCTGACCGTTTAGCCAGGTGGTAATTTGTCCGTCAACGGCGCGGATTTTCATTTTATTCCACTGGCCCATTTTCAGGATGTTTTCCTTTTCATCGGGGATTTGTACCAACCAGCCGCGGCCGTACGATTCGTAAATGCCGCCGGTATCGTGGTTGGGCGGGGCAACTTCCACCTGCCAGCCACTCACTTTGGTCCCCTCGAATGTTGAGCGGAAAAAAACACCGCTGTTTCCGTTGGCTTCCTGCAAAAACTCAACTTCCAGTTCGAAATTGTAATAATCTTTTTCGGTTGAAAGGTAACCGTACTCTATGTCGGGGCCGCTTTCACAAACCAAAAGCCCATTCTCCACATACCACTTTTCGGTACCATGAATGATCCATCCATCTAGGTTTTTCCCGTTAAAAATCGATTTGAATCCTTTTTCGCCTGCCAGTGCTGAGAGGACAACTGAGGCTGAAATTAAAACCAGTAAAAGTCGTTTCATCAGTTTATTTTTTAATTCTTGTTAATTTAATTTATGCCTGCATTTTTTTTATTGGCCCAGCTCTTTTTTCAGCAGTTTCACGTTGTTTTCCAACCGTTGAATAACCGCGTCTTTTTCCCTGGTTTGAGCCTGGAGTCTTGCTGTCTCTGCCTTTACTTTTTCCAAATCGGCCTGTAATGCGGCTATTTTGGTTTCCGCCGATTGCTTTCCCGATTCAAGGAGTGCTAACTTTTCGTTCAGCACGTTCAGGTCGAAATTTTTCTGGTCGATGTCAGAAGATTTGGCCTGAACTTCGTTTTCCAGCCGGCTGATTTCCTGTTCCATCGACCGGATGGTTTTGTCTTTTGCTTCGATGGCGCTTTCCAGCCGCTGTTTTTCAAATCCGAGGGTAAAACTGGTTTCCTGTAACGACTCCGACTGGTGTTTCATTTTTTCGTTCAGCACAAAAACCTCTTTGCGTAACGAATCGATGTAATGGTCTTTTATCGCGTTACTTTCCATTAACTCGTTTTTCATGGTTTCGAAATCGGCAATCAGGGCTTCAATCCGTTGGGCGCGCGCATGGTTCTCGCCGGTAAGCCGGTGTACCTGCTCTTCGGCATTGATCCGCCCGGTTTGCATTTCCAGAAATTTCTTTTTCGAAACACACGATGATATCATGATGGAAAGAATGGCTGTCAGAAATATCAAATGCTTTTTCGTCATGACTTTCTTTTTGGACTAAACAAACTTACGTAAAAAAATAATAATACCCTGTTATAACGTTATATATGGGTGAATGGTATGAATGAATTATCTTTATTTGAAATTCAGAATAAAATGAAAAAAATAGTCAAACTGCTGGTTTTGCTTATAGTTGTTGGTCAAACCGAAGCTCAGGAAAGTGCGAAAATTGTTCGTACCATCAGGGGAATTGTGGTTGACGCGGCAACCAGCGAGCCGGTTTCGTACACCAATATCGGGCTGGAAGATACTTATTACGGCACGGCCAGCAACGCAGCCGGAAATTTTGAACTGAAAATACCGGATGAACAGGCGTCAAAAAATATTTATTTTTCGGCTGTTGGTTTTGTTAACCAGAAGTTCCCGGTATCGGAACTCTTCAGTAAAGCGTTTGCCGTGATTAAACTCGAGCCGCAGTCGTACAGCATCGGCGATATTGATGTGGCAGCGCAATCGAAAGTGTTGATCCGGATTTTGCGCATGGCAGCCGAAGAAATTCCCTACAATTTTATTGGCGGCCCGTTTAACCTGATTTGCCGTTACACCAATCAGAAAATCACCGACGATACAATTCAGGAGTTGTACGACGCAGATGTTCTCCTTTTCGACCAGACTGGTTATTCGCAGCCTTCAAAACCCGATGCGTTCCGGTCGCGAAAATACCGTGTGAAGAATGTCGGTTCACCGGCTGATATTTACCGGTTTTCAACCGGCGCCACCAACATCGACGAACTGCTGGAACTCGACTGGGTACGCTCCGGATCTTCGGTTTTAAACCCGGCGTTGATTCCAGGCTTCAACTTAAAGCTAAAAGGCGAACCCGTGGTTGAAGGTAAAGAATTCTGGGTTATCTCGTTCTCTCAGGCTGTTCCGGATTTTGCCTCCACCGGCGATTTTTACGCCTCTTTTTTTGAAGGGGAAATTACCATTGCCAAAGAGGATTATTCGGTGGCAAAAATTGAAGGGAAGGTGCAGTCAAATAAAAATAGTTTTCATGGGAAATCGGTGGCGGTGGGACCTTCCGGTGCAAATATCCGGGGAAATGTGTCGTATGATTTTATGGTCGTTTATAAAAACCTGAAACCGGAACTATTCCGGATGAATAAAATTTATACCTGCAATGGGGAAAAAGTACAGGAAAAATCGGAGCTAAAAGTTAACCAGATTTATACCACTCAGCTAACCCGACTCGAAACCCGAAATTATTTTCCGGTGAAATAAAAAAGAAAAAAGCCTTTTGCAATGCAGCAGAAGGCTTTTTTCCTATAGTTTTAAACTATCTATTTTTTCACTTTAAAAAGTTCCTCTTCCGAAACTTTTTTAACATTCATGCTGTCTTTCAATGATTTGTTGATGGCATTATACGGAGCGATGATCACGTCGTCGCCAACCGATAATCCTTCCAGGATTTGAATACTGTTATTGTCCTGAATGCCGGTTTTCACCTCGACTTTGCGGGCCAGCCCGTTTCTGAGAACAAAAACCACTTCCTGCTTTTCTTCTTTTTTGATTGTTTTTTCTGCTTGGTCGGTTTCGGCTACTGGTTTGGTTTCTTTTTCGGTTTCAACTTCTTCCGTGCCGCCGCCTTCTTTTTTAATACGGGTGGTTACCGCCGAAATAGGCACCGAAATCACATTTTCGCGGGTTTCTGTCTGAATATCGACAGTTGCCGACATTCCTGGCCGGAACGGGTATTTATTTCCTGAGACCGAATCGACCAGATCGACATACGATTCGCTTAACAGGAAAATTTTAACATCGAAATTGGTTACCTGGTCGGTTGTGGTACCGGTTGTGCTGGCCGAGTTGGCAATTTCGGTAACAATGCCTTTAAATTTTCGCTGGAGGTAAGCGTCAACCTCAACAAGGGCCGTGTCGAATTTTGAAACCTTAACAATATCGTTTTCATTGACTTCCACCTGTACTTCCATTTCTTCGAGGTTGGCAACCACCATCATTTCGGTGCCGGCATACATATTGGTCCCCACCACCCGTTCGCCCTTTTCGACGTTCAGGGCCGAGATTGTACCTGAAATAGGGGCATAAATACGGGTTTTAGTCAGTTGTTCCTTGGCTTCGGCAACCGATGCTTCGGCACTTTTTACCGAGAATTCGGCAGCCTTCACTTCAGCCTGGGCAACTTTCCAGGCAGCTTCTGCTGTTTCGAATTCGGCAACCGGAATGGTGCCGCTTTCGAAAAGTGTTTTGGCGCGTTTGAATGCCAGCTCACGTTCGATTTGCTGTGCTTCAGACTGGGCCAGCCTGGCTTTCGACGAGTTTAATGTGGCTTCGGCCCGGTTCAGCGCCGAAACATACAAGTCTGGTTTTATTACGCAGAGCGGTTCGCCGGCTTTTACCTGGTCGCCTTCTTCCACATATAACTCAATAACTTCACCCGAAACATCGGGGCTGATTTTAACCTGGGTTTTGGGCTGAATTTTCCCATTGGCTGTAACCATCTCGGTAATGGTTTTGTTCTCAACGGTTTGTGTGGCTACGCTGATGCTGAATTCCTTTCCGTACCACCCCGCTTTTTTCCCTGCCACCAATAGGACAATGACGATTACAAGTAATCCAATCGCATAAGGTAAAAGTTTTTTTTGCTTCATTCGTGCAACGTTTTGACTAATATGTCGGTTAAGGTTTCATATAATTACACCATCCGAAATAATCCGTTGTATTTAAAATTCCAGAGGTTTCAAAAATTAATCTTTGACCAGCATCCTGGCGGTCAGTCGGCTGTGTTGTTCCAGGTAAATATCTTTTTCTTTAACCATCCAGTCGAGTGTTTCTTCGGTGTAATGCCGGATGGTGATGAGGGTGAGCCCTGTGTTGTAACGAATGGTATAATAAGGCGACAACTCTCCGAAAATGGTTTCAAGATCGATCTCCGGGGCGTTAATGACCAGGTTCAGGTCGATGGCCGATTGCTGCATCAGAGTAACCTTTACCCGGTTTTCGAGCAGAAAATTGACTACCCTGTCGATGTCTTCAATGCTGATAAACGAAAAATCTTTGGGCGATAGGGTTATTAAAACCTGGTTTTCCTTGAGGATAAAAATAGGAGGCAATTCAATTTTATGGTCGATTTTGTGGATGACGGTTCCGGGCTCGTCGGGCGACAGGAACGACTTTACATACAACGAAATTCCCTTATTATGAAGGGGCTTCATGGTTTTTGGGTGGATAACCTGCGCTCCGGAATGGGTCATTTCAACGGCCTCGCGGTAAGAGAGTTCGCCAATTTTAACCGTGTCCTTCATTTTTTTTGGATCGGCGCTCAAAACACCGGGGACATCTTTCCAGATGGAAACACTTTCGGCATTCAGGATGCTTCCCAGGATAGCGGCAGTAAAGTCGGAACCTTCGCGGCCCAGCGATGTGGTCAGGTTGGTAGTGGTTGACCCGATAAATCCCTGCGTGATGTATATCCTTGCGTTCTCAAATGTAAAGGTTTCGTTAACCAGTTCTTCGGTCCATTCCCAGTCAACCGAAGCGTCGCGGTAAACATCGTCGGTGCGCAAACAGGCCCGCACGTCGATCCATTGGTTCTGAAGGCCGGCAAAATTCAGGTAATCGCTTACAATTTGGGTGGAAACCAATTCTCCAAAACAAATGATCTGATCGTATTCAAAGTTATAATCGAACGAAGGCGCCTTTTTGAGTTTCAATTCCAGCTCCGAAAAAAGAGCATCTACCGATTCGGGTGTCCCATTATTTTCAAAAAGCTGATCGGTGATTTCGGTGTGGTAATTTTTGAACTGCTGAAAAATTTCCCATTTTTTATTGTCTTTTTCAAAATAAGCTTTCACCAGTGTTTCGAGCAAGTTGGTGGTTTTTCCCATAGCCGAGATTACCACTACCAGGTTGTCGTTGTAACGCTGAATGATTTGCCCTACATTTTTTACAGCTTCTACATCCTTCACCGAGGCGCCTCCAAACTTGAAAACTTTCATCTTTTGTTGTTTAAAATTTCAGCAAAACTAAATAAATAATAAATATTCTTTTCAACGAACCTGCCCAAACTCAGGCATCCTGAAAAAAATCATTACTTTAGTTCTTCTTCAAAAACGGATCATAAATGACAATTCATTAATAACCTTACCTTAAGTGCAATGAGAAACATTCTTTCCCTTTTTTTAATGTTGGCTGTAATCACATGTTTTTCTCAAATCAAAACAACCAATCTAAGCCCGTTGACCATCGAAAAAATGATGCAGGATCCCGATCAGTGGATTGGTGTTTCGCCCGACCGGG
>CAZHKI010000087.1:0-1259 GCA_964533365.1 uncultured Maribellus sp.
TGCATATCCCCGTTTATCAATTACCGACCTTAATGCCAATACACGTACTTCTGATGCATGGATGAAAAAAGGTGACTTCCTGAAGATAAATAATATCCAGGTTGGTTATACTTTACCAAATAAAATTGCCAGAACGCTTAAAATGTCTGGTGCCCGCGTTTATGCTTCTGTTCAGAATTTAGCTTGTATCTCATCGTACAATAAATACGGCGATCCTGAAGTTGGACAGGGAAGTGTGCTCTATACTGGCTTAGATACTGGCCGTTATCCTATACCACGGACATATACATTCGGGGTGAACATTAAATTTTAATTGTTCCATTAATAAAAATTAACATGATGAAAAATACATTAAAATTATTATATATAGCAGCTTTCGTAGGGACTGTTTTATTCGGAACAACCTCGTGCAACAATGAAGAATTTTTGACAGTAGACCACTACGGGATTCTTCCGGCTGATCAAATGTTCAAGAGCGAAAAAGATGCTGCAAAAGGACTGGTGGGGTGTTACGACATGTTTTGGCCTGGCGATAATGCAGACGACTGGAATTATAAGCCTCAGTTATTTGTAGGTTGTCACCCTACTCTGGAAACACAGGCTACCGGATGGGATAAACAATATGGAAACCAACAATGGACAGCTGATGATGAAAGTTTAAATGCAGGCTGGATGTATGCTTACCGTGCTATTGGCCGTTGTAACGTATTTCTGGCAGGTTTGGAAGAAGCAGAAGATGCCGCAAACTGGCCTTCATCTGCAATTATGGCTGGCCAGGCCAAAGCTATCCGTGCTTACTTTTACATGTGGTTAGCGCAAAACTGGGGAAAAGTACCTATGCTGGCTGCCGGCGAAACTTTTTCGACCACACCGCACAAGGCCGCTGCCGAAACAGATGATGAAATGTGGGATTTTATTATTCAGGACTTGAAAGATGCTTCTTCAGTACTTGAGTGGACTCCACAAAACAACGAGTACGGCCGTTGTACAAAAGGTATGGCGCTTTCATACTTAGGCGAAGCTTACTTATGGAAAGCCTACAAAGCCCGTGTAAATGGTGATGGCGAAGCCAAGAGTAAAGAAAATATTCAATTGGCCGCTGTTGCTTTAAAGGACGTTATTGATAACGGTCCTTACGAACTGGCGCCATCTTACTCTACTTTATGGGACGTAGGTCATGCCTGGCCAAAAGAAGCTGTCTGGCAGGTTATTTTGGATATGGGCGCAGGAAACTATTCGAATTGGGACTCTAATTCGCA
>CAZHKI010000087.1:1269-10603 GCA_964533365.1 uncultured Maribellus sp.
AATTTCTTTGCTGGTTCTACCAATGGTGGTGGAGGCTGGGGATCTCAGTACCTTTCATGGGAATTGTATTTCGCTTTTGAAAAAGGTGACAAACGTCGCGACGCATCAATGTGTACCAACCCTGTTCCGGAACTTCCGGAAGACCAAAGATCTCAATATTGTTATGGTTACCACCCATTCTTGCAGCAAACAATTGGAAGTACACCTGATAAAAACAGTTTTAAAATGAATAATGGTGGCGACTATGCACCAGGTATCTGGACAATCAAACTTTGGAGAAACCAACGTTGTCAGTGGGCATCGCCTCACTCGCCTGTTCACTTTTATTACAAACGTTATTCGGCCGTATTGCTCGACTACGCAGAATGCCTGTTCCGCTTAAATGGTGGAAATGATGCGACTGCATGGAATCTTATCAACCAGGTGCGTAATCGTGCATTTGGAAATTTGGAGGTAGGTCAGGCAGAAGCATTAACCGCAACATTTTTGCCTTATTTTCAATCACTGGCAAATATCAATGGCGAATATGCTAACTATGTTGCTCCTCTAAGCTATCCTATACCTTTCAATACCGAAACTGTTGTAGTACCTGATGCTAAAACTTATTACACTGCCGACGCCGGTACAACAGCATACCACCAGGCCTTCGCTGGTTTGGAAGTTTGGGAAGTTGCTCTTGGCCAGGAAAGACGTAAAGAGTTTAATTCAGAATGGAACCTGAAGGCTGATCTGCAACGTTCTGACTTCCTGATTCCTCATATTGAAGCTAATTATCCGCAAGGAGTAGGTGTTCCGAATACCGATATTAATGCGCTTACGAACTGGCACACCTATCGCGAATGGAACTTCAATGTTAAGAAACTGGTTATGCCTATCCCAACCAATGAGTTGCTGAGAAATGAACTGATAAAACAAAATGATGGTTACTAGAATATCTGTTTAATAGCCAAATTTTGATTTCATAAAAAAGGGATTTGCCGAAAGGCATGTCCCTTTTTTTGATTCTGTTCTGCCCAAAACTATTATTTTCAATCCTCACAATCAACTTAAACTTCCCATTCGCAACAGACATTAAATGCATCCCCGAACAGAAAACATAAAAAAAATAAGTAAAACACCTCAGTCCGGAAATGCACCGGAATTTTTGGTGCAGACCTGGAAATTCATTTTAAAATATCCGTGAAGATTGCTCTTGTAACATCTTCATCAAATAGCTCACTCCCGCGAAAAGGAGACTATTCGGCAAATAACAGAATAGCTTCTTTATAGTCACAATACTTTTTATGAGATTTACAATTAAAAGATTGGCAGAACCGTAAACATACTTCACCTTACTTTTTGAATTGCACATCAATACCCGTTTCGTTACGTGCTTTTTGTGCTATCTGGTAAGGAGTTACCTTTATTTTTCCTTTTACAAACTCTGGGATATTATATGATTTCAAGAGTTGTGCATAATAATCCACATCATGCTGAGGCAAAAGAAAAGGTTTTGAAGCTTTGCCATTTTTATCAATATAAGCAATGAACGGGCGGGTGTAAAGCCCATCCAATCGCCGGCTGCTGAATACCACCCAACGGCTGTTACTGCTCCACGAATGGTAACTTTCAGTTTCGTTACTGTTTAAAGCATCTAACGCAGTTACGGTTTTATCTGCCAAACTCATGAGATATAAATCCGCTTCACGATGCCAAATCGAAAAATTGCCATAATCAAACAGGGTAAACATTAAAAAATTTCCGTCGGGCGAAACTCGGGGGAAAGAAATACTTTTACCAATTTTACTGGCGTTGAAAAGTGTATCAACTTCTTTTCCAAACTGGCGGGTTGCAGGATCAAATGTTATGGCACATAAGTTATACCTCACTTGTTCAAAATCATCGGGGATTGATACGCTGTCGGCTGAACAAAAATAGAGTGTTTTTCCATCCGGCGAGAAAGTAGGAAAGGTTTCAAATGCGGATTTGGAAAATAATTCAGGGGTACTAAATATCTCGTGTGTATTTACATCGTAAATCACTACATCTGATTCGTAATCGAATACCTCAATCCGGTTACGGTCGCTAGTATGAAACATTTGCTTGGTACTGTTTACCGAAAAGGCCACAAAGTTTCCCGAGGAATGCCACGAAGGATAAACAAGTGGCGAAATGGTTTCTTCCGTTTTTGTATTCAGCTTTTCGATATTGTTGCCATCGATGATAAATGTTCCTCCAAAATCCTTTCGCAAATGAAACAGCATTTTTTCGGGAGATTGCTGGCAAAAGGAGTGACAATTCATGCAATTATAATCGGTCATTTTATTGGTTGCAACTTCCGTTTCCTGAAACGTTTCCACGCAACGCTGGTAAATTCCCATTTCGTTCCATGTTTCGTAACCCGGCTCAATCAAACGGTAGGCAATGTACGGATCAACAGGATCTTGCGAAACAAATAAACGAAAAGGATTATAGGCCAGCCACTTCTCCTCTTTTTTAACAACAATTTTTACTTCAATTGCACCGCCCTGTGCGTTTTTCAGAAGTTTATTCCAGTCTGCCGGGGCAATTGCAATCTGTTTTTCCCGTGCTTTAACTTTTACCTGTTCAGTGCCGGTTTCGAAAAAAGCATAGACATCGGTATAATCGCACGAATCGATTAATTTGAAATGCAGCGGAGCTATATTAACCGGAACAGTAACATCTGAATATTCAGGATAAATGTGAGGTAATTCGTTTATGTTTTCATCCACATTTATATTTTCGGAGCAAGCCCACAAAAGACAAAGCCCAATAAAATTAAGTAACTGTATTAACCGATTTTTTTGCATTTCACTATTATCTTAATTTCACTCTTACTTCAATAAAAAATTCCATTACAGATTACGGCTATTCTTTTTGTTTTTATATGTATTAAATCCCTGAATAACCTGATCTGAAATATTATAACGTTTTAACATTGCGCTATCTTCAGCAGCAAAAAGCATCACTCCTTGCTGAAATCCTTTGGGTAACGAAGGTAGCGCCGGAGTACCATAATAGCTTTCCACCATATTTTTAAACCCGTCTATATTGTTGATTAATAAATAAATTGCTCCTAAATATTGAATCGTTGCCTGATGTATTGGATTGTGATCAATAATATGTTTTAAATCCGAATCAAAACCATTTTTCCCCGACAAACAATTTTCAGGAAACAAACACCTTCGTTTGGAGCCTAACAACGAATCACTCTCCACAGCCCTGTCGTTTTCGAGGAAGCGCCGCTGTGAGCGTGCCCAGCCTGCATAGTATTTTGTTTTTTCAAGAATAGCAATATACTTTTCGGCCACCGGATAAGCGCCATAAATTAAATTGGTTTGCACCAAACGTTTTAACATTCGTGGATTGTAATTATTTACGCTCTCGTTCGATTCGAAAGCCATTCGCTGCGACAGGGCGATGTGCCCCATCGAAAAATACACGTCGCTTAATAAAACCGATACATAAGGTGTTTTGTCCCAGCTCAGATAAATACTTTGCAGCCCTTCCTGTTTATAATCAAACAGACATTCGGCTAAAAGTCCTTTTTCGGCAAGCGCTACATTCCGGCAATTTTGAAAAAGGTAATTGTTCATGGCTGTTTCGCTGCTGCGTTCGAGGATCTTGTCCCAATCTTCATTCCGCATATAATAATCCAGCTCTTTAAAAATTTCGTGTTGTGAATTGATCATAACAGAGAAATTAAATACGGCGAGCCCGCCAAAGACAGCCAATTGAATTACCAGTACTGCAACCTGAATATTTTTTTTGACCTGCTTAACCTGGCGGAAGAGCAACGAAAACAACAAAACCGCAAGCATAAGCAGCCATGGTTGATAAATCACATTTCCGGCCTGGAGTTTCCAGGTAAAATAACCATCGGGTAATAACAGGTATTTCAGTTCGCCTGCAACACCTAACCGTAAACTAAGCGCAGCTGACAAATAAACCAAAACAACGGGAAGCAGGAAAAAATAGAAGCTCCTGAAATGAACAAACAACTCCGTAAGCAATACACAGGCAACAAACAACGAAGCAATTGGTCCGGCCAGCAAATAAAAGAGCAGCGATAAACAAAGGGCAAAAATAATGCGTCCCGCCAATGACTGTATTTTCAGATAGAAAAGGAATCCGCATAAAAACAACAAAAACGCAACAGTACCGGTTAACTGGTAGTTGATGTTAAACTGTAAAAACAACAAGGGAATAACGGGTAACAAGGAAATAATGGAGAAATTAAAAGCAGGCGCCAGGCGTTTTAAAATTGCACTGGTAAATATTCCTATCATGGTAAACAGAAAAGCTGATATAACAGCGCCACAATACGGATATGCAAAAAACTGAATCAGAAAGTCTGCAATTAATTGGGCCACTCCTCCCGGCCGCCACAGAACTGATTTAATAAACGGCCAGTCGTATAAAAAAATATGCCATTGCTCTGCAAAATAAAAACTAAAACATTCTTTTATTTGCATATAAAGAAATAGGGCAATAAAAACGGCAATCCAGCCAAAAATATAAATAAAGCTGCCTTTTTCGTATCTTTTTTTCATAGTTTTAATACCTACTGACATTCTGTAAACTTAACAGAAAATAATTAAACTTTCTTATGCTATTTCCATTCAATTTCAATAGTGTCCTACGATTTATCTAAATTTAAAAACAGATTATCCCTAATTATAGGAGCTTCAGTGGAGCTATCCTTATTTTTACAGAAACCTAAAATTAACTAACCATGATAAGACATAACGCAATTCAGTTTAAGGTTGATAAATAATTCCCCCCAAAGCCGTTTTATTCCAAATAATTTTTGATAGCGGCAAAGCTCATGCTGAAGCCGATTTTTGGGAATAGGGTAAATGTAAGTTCAGACATACGATTAAAATAACCTAAATAAAAAGAACAGACGTTATTATGAAAAAAATTTCAGCTTTATTAATACCATTACTTATTGGAACTTTAAATTTTATAGCACAAGGACAGGTTGGACCGGCTCGTGAAGGGTATGATGTTTTTCGCAACTCCATATTGCATGGGAAAATTGATACGGTGCAATATACATCAAAAACAGTGGGAGCAGAACGAACAACACTTATTTATACGCCTCCCGGTTATACCGCCGATAAAAGTTATCCAGTCCTTTATCTTTTACATGGTATCGGCGGCGACGAGTTTGAGTGGCTAAACGGTGGGCACCCCGAAATAATTTTGGACAACCTTTATGCCGACAACAAAATTGAACCGATGCTTGTGGTTTTACCAAACGGACGTGCGATGAAAGACGATCGGGCTAACGGCAATATTATGGCGCAGGATAAAGTAGAAGCTTTTGCCACTTTCGAAAAAGATTTGCTCAACGACCTTATTCCTTTTATTGAATTAAACTACCCCGTAATCAAAGATCGCGAACACCGCGCCATTGCCGGTTTATCGATGGGAGGGGGGCAGTCGCTAAACTTTGGCCTGGGAAACCTCGATGTTTTTGCATGGGTAGGCGGCTTCTCATCGGCGCCAAATACAAAACTGCCTGAAAAACTTATTCCCGATACCCAGACCGCAAAAGATAAACTAAAGGTATTATTTATTTCGTGTGGCAGTAACGACGGTCTGCTTCAGTTCAGCAAACGCACACACGAATACCTCGAAGCGAATAATATAACGCACCATTATTATCTGATTCCGGGAGGACAGCATGATTTTAAAGTTTGGAAAGAAAGTCTTTACCATTTTGTACAGTTGCTGTTTGTCGAATCCATTTAGTAAGATTAGGCGTACACATCCGAATTCAGTACACCAGAACAATAAAAATTTTCAGATCGAATATGAACAGGCATAACAAAAACAGGTTCACATGAGCGCTGCTAAACTTTATGCACGTTACTTCTTATCCATTCAAAAATAACTTTACTAAAATGAAAAAAGGAAAACTTAAATTAAAAAATCTGATATTACTATTTGTAATTTTGCTCGCATTGGGTGCAAACGCTTCACAACCAGCTAAAAAGCTTAAAACATCAAATGCCCCGGTATTTTCCAATTTTGTGTACCAGGGCAACGACGAAGTGTACAAAAAATACCCACTAAAAGCCAACGAATTTTACAACCCGATTCTTCAGGGATGTTATCCCGATCCAGCCATGACCAGAAAAGGAGATGATTATTACCTCGTTTGTTCATCCTTCGCCATGTTTCCCGGAGTTCCCATTTTTCACTCAAAAGACCTGGTAAACTGGACCCCGCTGGGTGGCGTACTTGACAATCCGGCAACTTTCGATACACACGACTGCGGTATTAGCGCCGGTGTGTATGCACCAGGTATAACTTACAATCCGCACAATGATACTTTCTATATGATTGTAACTGCGTTTACCGGAGGATTGGGAAACATTATTTTAAAAACAAAAGATCCCAAAAAAGGATGGGGCGATCCGATTAAACTGGCTTTTGGCGGAATTGATCCTTCGATATTTTTTGATGACGATGGAAAGGCATATATTGTTCACAACGATGCTCCCGACCAAGGAAAAGAGCTTTACAACGGACACCGTGTTATTAAAGTTTGGGAATACGATTTGGAAAAAGACCATGTTATTCCCGGAACCGACAAGGTAATTGTAAATGGTGGAGTTGATTTATCAAAGAAACCGATTTGGATTGAAGCTCCTCACCTCTACAAAAAGAATGGCAAATATTATTTAATGTGTGCCGAAGGCGGAACAGGCGACTGGCACAGTGAAGTTATTTTTAAAAGCGACAGCCCTACCGGACCGTTTATTCCGGCGCCAAATAATCCTATTCTCACACAGCGTTATTTCCCAAAAGAAAGAGAAAATAAAGTAGACTGGGCAGGTCATGCCGATATTATTGAAGGGCCAAATGGTCAATGGTACGGCGTGTTTCTGGCCGTTCGTCCAAACGAAGAGCTGCGTGTAAACACAGGTCGCGAAACATTTATCCTGCCGGTTGACTGGTCGGGCGAATTTCCGGTTTTTATTAACGGGCTTGTCCCAATGGAACCCAAACTGAAAATGCCCGAAGGTGTGGAAAATCAAGCAGGTAAAAACGGGTTTTTTCCGAATGGGAATTTTACGTTCGCCGATGATTTTTCGACCGACAAACTCGATTATAACTGGATTGGTTTGCGTGGTCCGCGCGAAGCTTTTATCGAAAAAGTAAAAGATGGCATTCAAATTAATCCGTTTGATGCCAATATTAAAGAAGTAAAACCTACTTCAACACTCTTCTTCAGACAAATGCACAACAGTTTTTCGTATGCTGCAACCATCAGTTACCAACCTGAATCGGAGAAAGATTTGGCTGGAATTGTGGCCTTACAAAGCGAAAATGCAAATTATGTTTTTGGTGTCACAAAAAAAGGCGATGAGTACTACCTGGTTTTGCAGCGTAACTTTAAAAAAGGTTTTAGAGGAGAAATGGATTCGAAAATAATAGGCAGTACAAAAGTTGATATATCAAAACCAATTCGCCTGCAGGTTTCAGCAAAAGGAGATAAATACGAATTTTCATATTCAATCAATGAAGCTGAATTTGTAAATGTAGGAGGAACTGTTTCCGGCGATATCCTTTCGACCGATGTAGCCGGTGGATTTACCGGCTGTCTGCTTGGTTTGTATGCCACTTCGGCAAACGATACTTCGCTTGAAAATATCAAATAGCTAAAGATAAACATATCTGGAGATTAGGTTCAGATTATAAATAAAACGAACATGAAAACTTTATTAAGCCTTGTTTTACAGCTTATTGTTACCATTGGATTATTTGTAAATGTGTCGGGTCAGGAGGTCAGTAAACTTCCAAGAAGTACTCCCGAGTTGGAGGGTGTTTCTTCCTCAGGAATACTTGATTTCTTAAATGCGGCTGATACCAGCGGTGTGGAGATCCATAGTTTTATGTTCCTCCGGCATGGTAAAATAATCGCAGAAGGCTGGTGGAATCCATACGGTCCAAAATATAAGCACATTATGTTTTCGGCAAGTAAAACGTTTACGGCAACGGCAGTCGGACTGGCTGTTTCGGAAAACAAGCTGAGTGTAACCGACAAGGTTATATCCTTTTTCCCGTATTCTCTTCCGGATACTATCAGCGAGAATATGAAAGCAATGACAGTGAAGGATTTGTTGACAATGTCTGCCGGACAGGATCCGGAACCAAGAGCAATGGGTATAAATGGCGACTGGATAACGAAATTCCTGGAAACTGAACCAATTCACAAACCTGGAACGGTTTTTATGTATAACAACATGGCTACTTTCATGTTATCGGCTATTGTTCAGCAAGTTACCGGCGAAACAGTTTTTGATTACCTGATGCCCCGGATTTTCAAACCACTGGGTATTCGTGGAATTGACTGGGATCTGAATCCGCAGGG
Organism: uncultured Maribellus sp.; assembly: GCA_964533365.1. Taxonomy (GTDB): domain Bacteria; phylum Bacteroidota; class Bacteroidia; order Bacteroidales; family Prolixibacteraceae; genus Draconibacterium. The sequence goes on from CAZHKI010000087.1 coordinate 9,659, forward strand.
AATAAATTTGGGGATGATTGGCTTACGGCTTCGTACCGAAGATTTGGCAACGTATGGACAACTGTTATTAAACGACGGGGTCTGGAATAAAAAACAACTTATTCCCCAAGAATGGATAGAAGAAGCAACCGCTTTTCATATTAAAAACTCTGATGAACCGGATGAAAAAAGAGCTTTAAGCGATTGGGCGCAGGGATATGCTTACCAAATGTGGCGCGGCAGAAACAATACGGTTCGCCTGGATGGAATGGGTGGACAGTTTGTTGTCCTGATTCCTGACAAAGATGCGATTGTTGTGTTTACTGCCAATGCATCCAACACTCAAAAAGAGTTGAATCTGATGCATGATTACCTGATTCCAGCCATCAAATCGGAAAAAGCTTTGCCTCCTGCACCTGAACTCAATAAAGAAATTCAGAAACGCACAGCTGCTTTGGCTATCAAACCCGATTTTGCAGCCTCGTCTGAATCAGAAACTGAGCCTAAAATTACGGGCAATGAATTTATGTTGAACAATAATGATTACAACATTCAATCTGTTTACTTTGATTTTAAGAATGACGAGCTTACCCTTGCTTTAAAACGGGATAATACCATTTCATCGGTAAAAGCGGGTAAAGAAAACTGGAAAATTTCAAACACACAGTCGTCGTCATTATTAGCGCCAAGCCGGAATAACTTTTCAAAATCAATCGATGCCACTTATTCGGTTAACCAACCGGTGATTAAGCTGGGTGCCAGCTATTCCTGGATTGATGCCAACACTTTGGAAATTAAAGGCAGGTTTGTTGAAGAAAGCCTTGGCTCAGAAACAATTGTATGCACATTCTCTTCACAAGATGATGATATCCGGGTGTCAATTGAAAGCAAGGCATCTCAGATTTCATTCAGAGGGCAACAACCGGTAACCTTAAGAGGAGTAATGGTTAACATTAAATAAGAAGA
>CAZHKI010000088.1:0-2624 GCA_964533365.1 uncultured Maribellus sp.
TAAAGAACCGTTTTGTAGCCCTGATGGCTCTTTCCATTTTTTTGATTGTGGGCGCCGAAGTGGCTGTTAACACCAATATTGTAAATATTCTAATTACAAAATTCGGGATTACATTAGAAAAAGCGGCTATTGGCATCAGCGTGTTTTTTGCCGGCGAAACCATTGCCCGGTTGACGGGCGCCATTATCCTGAACTGGATAAAACCCCGTTTCTTTCTTTTAGTTACTGCGCTGGTGTCCCTGGTCGGTGTTGCCGGAATCCTGGTCGCTCCCGGATTATTACTCGGTTTTGTTGCTATTTTTATCATTGGGCTGGGCGCTGGTAATATGTTTCCCATTATCTTTTCTCTGGGCCTCGAAAAAATGCCTGATCGCGCCAATGAAATATCCGGGTTGCTGATTATGGCTGTTTCCGGCGGAGCTGTTATTCCGCTCGTTATGGGCTTTGTCAGTTCGGCTGTTTCTCCCCTGGCCAGTATTTCGGTAATCGGAGCATGCATGTTGTATATTCTATGGGTTTCTTTATATGTGAGGAAGAATTAATAATTCATTCTCAGCCAATGGATTGCCAGGTTGTTTAAACTGATATTATTGTGTTAAACTACAGTAAGAAAACAAACAACTTTTTATACACCGTAATGAAGAAAATTCACGTAACACTGTTTTTTACTTGTTTCACCTATTTACTTCAGGCCCAGGTAACCATCCATCCGGCGCCGGCTGAGGGTTTTGAACAGCGTATTAAAAATCATATCGACACACTGAAGGTGGTGGATACCCACGAGCATCTCATCAACCCGGCGGGTGTTCCCAAAAGCGGGATGTTCGATTTTATGCTGCTGTTTCATCACTATGCCGACGATGATATTAAATCGGCAGGAATGCCGAAACCGGTTTTTGAACGATTGCTGACCGACTCGCTCACCACCCTCCAAAAGTGGGAAGTGATGAAGCCATACTGGGAGGCGTCGTTCAACACAGCCTACAACCGTGTGGTGTTGCTTACCGCCGACCGGCTGTTCGGGATTAACAAAATTGACGAAACTACCGTTGAAGAACTGTCGTCAAGAATTCAGGAAAGTTATAAAATCGACTGGCACAAAACCGTTTTGCAGGAAAAGTGTGGTATCGAATTTATCATCAACGACAGTGGTGACCGAAGTTTTGGTGACCGTTTCATGTTTCGCTATGCTCAGCAGTTTACGTATAACCGGATTTGTTCAAAAAAGGACATCGATATAATTGCCCGGAATAAAAACCGAAATATTGAATCGCTGGACGATTTGGTCAACACGCTTCAATTTTCTTTTGAACAGGCGCTTCCAAACGGTTTTGTGGCCATCAAAACCTCCGACGCCTATTTCCGTTCGTTGTATTACGAAGAGGTGGAAAAGGAAACAGCCGAGAATGTTTTCAGGATGATTCTGAACAGCGAAACGGCGCTTCCTTTCGAAATGGTGAAACCGCTTTCGGATTATATGATGCACCGGATGTTAGACCTGGCGCTGAAATACGATAAGCCGGTGCAAATTCACACCGGTTTACAGGCTGGCGATGGCAACTTTATCGAAAACTCGAACCCGACCCTGCTGGCCAATCTGTTCGACAAGTACCGCGACGTGCGTTTTATCCTGTTTCACGGTGGCTACCCGTTTGGCAGTGAGCTGGCGAGCCTGGCCAAAAACTATCGGCACGTGTACATCGACCTCTGCTGGCTGTATATCATCTCGCCGTCGTACGCCGAGCGGTATCTCCATGAGTGGCTGGAAACCGTACCGGCCAGTAAAATAATGGCGTTTGGCGGCGATTATCACAATGCCGAAAATGTGTACGGACACCTGCTGTTTGCCCGCGAAATCGTTACGCGTGTACTGACCGAAAAGGTGCGGAAAAACTATTTTTCGGAAGAGGAGGCGGTAAAAATTGCTTCCATGATTTTTCACGACAACGCTGTCCGCCTTTTTAATCTGAAATAGAAAGAGGGAAAATTATTTCTTCCGGTTAAACCGTTTTGTGATGTCGCCCCAGTTGGTGAAAATGATTTCATTCTCTTTGAAAAAATTCAGGACGACAGGGTCGGAAAACAGTTGGGCTTCCCAAACCCGTTGTTGCCACGAGCCGGTAATACTTTTGAGATTTTCGGTATAAACCGAGGGATGAAAAATGAGTTCAGTAAGCCCGGGTTTTAATGAATTTACCAGTTTGAAAAAGTTGTCGCGTTTTTCCTCGTAGGTTTTTCCGTTGGGCACACTGCCAAAATTATCGAGCTTCGGGAGTTTGTACCCGTCAAGAATGCCAATTACCTCGTCGGTAATCGGGTACCCGGCCTGGCGATAGAAGTTGGCCACATCGGGGTCGGAGAGGTCGATGGCGTTGGCCGGGATGTTGTATTCTTCGGCCACCTTCAAAAATACTTTTACAAATCCGGCCGAGCCGTAAAGCGTTCCCATGTGCGTATCGATGTGCGATGGTTTGTAACCCATGTTCAGCATTTTGTCAATCTGGGCGCGGATTTCGGTTTCCACCTCCTGCGGCGTGGCATGTCTAACCACGTCGGGGACATCGTGCCACATTTTTCCTTCGGGATCAATCAACCCCGGGACTTTTTCGGAAGGGGTAACGGTA
>CAZHKI010000088.1:2634-3710 GCA_964533365.1 uncultured Maribellus sp.
TAGCCCAGCGGTATTTTTTCCATTCACTGGTTAAGGTGAGGTGCACGCCAATGTCACCGCCTGGATTTTTCTTTGCCCATTCAACCATTTCAGCAGCGTTGGGGCAAGGCATCATTACGGCGGCTGAAACTACATTCCCCGATTGGATGTAGGTTTTGACTGCCTGGTTGGCCTCGTCGCACATACCGGCGTCGTCCATGTGAAGGAGCAATACCTTTTTCCCTTTCGGGAAACCGAGTTTTTCGGCATTTGTCGTTTTTGTCTCTTCTTTTATCCATTCGGAATTGAATCTTACATGTTTTATCGTTTTTCCCTGTTTCTGGTGGTGTGAATAGGTAACATGGATGAACCCATCACGGGTTTGAATAATGCAGGGATAAGAGAATCGATCGTCATCTGGGTTTCCGTTTTCAAGATATTTTTTCCACTTCCAGGTTTGGCCTTCATCATCGGAAAGGCTAACAGCCAGCCGGTGCCTTCCTTCTTCGAGGTCGTTGTAAATCATCACCCAGTTTCCGTTTTTCAGCGAAATCACATCGACACTTGCTCCCGGATTAGGAATGTCGGTTTTTAATGCCGGGGTCCAGCTGTTTCCCTCGTCGGTTGAAATGCTTTTGAAGATTCTTCCCGGTGAGTCGCCGCTGTCGCGCATGTAAGCCACCAGCGAACCGTCGTTTTTACGAATCAGCGCCGGCTGTATATTTCCCCGCCCGACAATGGGCTGGCCCGATTGCCATGTGTCTCCGTTATCTTCTGACATGGCGACAAGCGAAACATTAAAACCATCGGAGTAAAGCGGCAGTAAAATTCTCCCGGAAGGCAATATCAACGGTTTGATACGCGTCATCCATCCGGTTTCTGTCTTTTTTGGATCTTTTGAAGCTTCCACAATCATTTTTTCATAAAGTGGCGCATATTCAGCCCAAACCCTCTCAGGAATTTCAGTTTCGCGGAATTTGCTCTCTACAATTTGGGCAAAATCGTCTCCGGGTTTCGGAAGGATAATGTCCTGCCAGTCCCAGTTGGGGGCGCCTTCATTCAGGTAATCTGTCGAGATTTTGGTTTTAAGTATCGAA
>CAZHKI010000088.1:3720-10599 GCA_964533365.1 uncultured Maribellus sp.
TTTCCCAACTGTGGGCGACCACAACTATCCACACCAGGTGCAACCGGTTTTTTGCATCCAAAAATAGGGTAGGGTTACAATCGGGATGATTGGGGGTATCGGCCAGGATAAACGGTTCGCTCCATCGGGTTTCCCCTTTTTTAAGGCGTGCCCCTTTGATTTGTACATCGTCGGCAGTCCGTTCTCCTGATCCCTGAAACCAGCAACTTAACAAGTCGCCGTTGGGCAGTTCTACAATAGCACTGCTATGGGTGTGCTGACTTTGCGGGGGAAAAATGGTTTTCGACAGAAAAGTGCTTTTTGAATCCTGTGCGATTATCCGGTTACTGTTTGCTCCCATGAGGAAAAAAACAAAAACCAGGCACAGAAACAACAGGTTCCGTCTGATGGTGGTTACTGGTGTATGATTGTTTTTCATCGTTATATTTTTTTGATTGTTAACTTTTTAATTTTTTACTTCCTTATCCAGAAACCTTTTCCCGGAAATCTATCAATGCCGGAATGAACGCCGATATTCAAATGAATGAATATCAAATTTACATAAAAACAGATGCTAAAGCGCTAAATCTTTCAGGTTTTGTTCGATTTGTTTCCGTTCCTGTTCGTTAAATTTGCGGAAGGGAAGCGCAACATAATCGTTACAAATGCCCATAACCGACAAGGCACATTTTATACTTTTAACATATTTCGACGGATCGGAACTGACTTTGTATATATTCTTTTCGATTTGAATAACCTTTTCGCGGAGAACAGCTACCTGTTCTTTGTTGTTGGCTTTGGCCACTTCATACCAATCGACAAACAGCCTGGGGAAAAGATTTGCCCCGCCGGCAATTGCGCCATGACCGCCAAAGGTGATGGTTTCCGGAATGAAAAGTTCGGTGCCGCTGATAACTGAAAACTCAGGCGAATCTTTAAACTCTTCGATAAATGAATACAACTTCGCCAAATCGCCCGAACTGTCTTTGATTCCGATGGCGCCCAGTTGTTTTGCCTTTTTAACCGTGTCGAGCGACATGTCCAGTTTGGTACATCCTGGCATGTTATAAAGCAAAAAAGGCAGTTTAAGGTGAGGTACCAGGTTTTCGAGATAAACCACAAATTCGTCCTGGGTGATGGGCAAATAGTAAGGAGCTGAAATTACCAGTGCATCGGCTCCGGCTTCTTTCGATGCATCGGCAATTTCAACCGATCCGGTAAATGATGTGTCGGTTATGCCAACCATCACCGGTATACGCCGGTTAACAATAGCACAGGTCCTTTTAATAAAATATTTACGCAGTTCGTAACTCAGGTTGGTGCCCTCGCCAGTTGTGCCCAGTATAAAAATACCATGGACGCCTCCTGAAATCAGGTATTCCAGCAGGTTTTCCAATCCTTCTTCGTCCAGTTCTTTTTCACTGATGAGCGGTGTCACCATCGGGGGGATTATTCCATGAAAAAATGGGTTCATATTTTAAAATTAAAATAGGTTTTACACTTGATGGATGTTCTAAAATATCATTACAAATAAAATAGTTTTCAGAATGTTCTGCTTGGCGTATATTGTTCTGTTTGCATTGAATTTTGACCATTATTTAAAACTTTAAACTTATATTTGTGGGCTAAGGTTAAAAAATGTTATGGAATTTGTTTACGAAAAAATATTTGTCCCTCACAAACACTCCTTTATCACCCGCAGGTTGAAAATGGACCCGCATTCCGAGAAAATTCATTCCCATAAAAATTACGAGCTCAATTTAATTACTGCTGGATCGGGAAGAAGAATTATTGGAAACCATATTTCCAGTTATACGCCTGGCGATTTGGTTTTGCTGGGTCCCAATATCTCGCATTGCTGGGAAGTACTCGAAACCGAGCCCGGAAAAGAGCCCGAATGTGTGGTAACCCACTTTTACGAAAATATCATCAGTTCCGACTTTTTTAATATCCCCGAACTCGAAGAGGTATATAATCTGTTGCAACATGCCGACAGCGGGATTCTTTTTAAAGGTCCCAAAATTGCAAAGGTGGCCGCAACACTCGAACGGATGGTTACTTTAAAAGGGTTGGAAAGATACATTGAACTGTTAAAGGTTTTTAATCATCTGCTGAAAATTGAAGAACGGGAATTTTTGGCCTTGCCATCGTCGCTGCCCGATTCTTATGAAAAAGATCGGGAACAGATTGACCGGATTTATGAATATGTATTCCAGAATATTCAGGAGGGGATTAACCTCAAGGAAGCTGCAAAATTGGTTTATATGGAGCCCAGTTCCTTTTGCCGATATTTTAAAAAGAAAACCGGCCAGACTTTTATGGAATATGTTAAAAGAGTACGAATTGGCATTGCTGCCAAACTTTTAGCCGAAACCAATAAACCGGTAACCCTCATTGGGTACGAATGCGGTTACAATAACCTGGCAAATTTTAACCACTATTTTAAGGTGATCATGGATAAAACACCGTCGGAATACCGGAAAGATTTCAAATAGAACCAGATCATAAAAACAAAATTATATTGATTTTGGCCAACTATTGTGAAGCTGAATCAGTTTTTCTTCTGTTATTTTGATAGAATTTTGATTCAATCTGAGAATATTAGTCATTAATTTGAAAACAGGAGTTTAACAATGAATATTGATTTTGAAAATTTCAGGTGGTTAAACCAACCTCAAAAGTTTGAACTGGGGATCGATTCGCTGGTGATTGAAACATCTCCCAATACCGACTTGTGGCAACGCACATTCTACGGTTTTCAGAATGACAATGCCCCCGCATTTTTAACCGAAACAGACGGAGACTTTACCTTCCGGGTGAAAACTGAATTTTCGGATGCCTGTCATTTGTACGACCAGTGTGGTATTTTGATGTACAGCGACAGTGAAAACTGGGTAAAAGTCTCGGTAGAATACGAAAATGATAAAATTGCAAGGCTCGGTTCAGTAGTAACCAACTTCGGGTTTTCCGACTGGGCTACCTGCGATATTTCTTCCGGAATTTCTGAAATGTGGTATAGGATAAGTCGCCATGGGCAGGATTTTTATATCGAAAGCTCAACCAACGGAAATGATTTTCAGCAGATGCGGATGCTTCACATGCACATTCCTTTTCAAAAGATACGGGTGGGCGTTTATGCATGCAGCCCTTTAGAATCAGGGTTCCGGGCTGTTTTTACCGATTTTAAATTCGAAACGGCAATCCAAAATTTAACAGAAATAAAGCCATAAAATGTATATTTTTGCTAAACCTAATGAGTATGAGGAATGAAACGAGCCATGATAAAAAGCTTTAACACCAACGAAAATCATTATTTGGCGAGTTCCATACCGTTGGGAAACAAGAAAAAAGCCCTAGCTCAGTTACGAAGATTACACGAAAGTAACAATGGAAAAATATAGGTATGAAAAAAACTTCGTTAAATGATATTGCCGAACAGCTTGGAGTTTCCAAAACACTGGTTTCGCTGGTTTTAAACGGGAAAGCGAAGGAACAGCGTATCAGCGATGAAATTTGCCGTAAAGTTACCGACCTGGCCCGTGAACTCAACTACCAGCCCAATCAGATTGCAAAAGGATTGCGTACCGGGAGAACCAACACCATCGGGTTGATGATTGCCGATATTGCCAATCCGTTTTTTGGCAAACTGGGCCGCGAAATCGAAAACGAGGCTTCACTTCATGGTTACCGGGTAATGTTTTGCAGTTCCGATGAAAATGCCCAAAAGTCGAAACAACAAATTCAGATACTTCAGCAAGGCCAGGTTGATGGTTTTATCATTTCACCCCCCGCCGGGAGTATTGACCAGATTCAGGCACTCGAAAAAAGTAAAACCCCGTATGTTTTAATTGACCGTTATTTCCCCGAAATTGATTCCAGTTACATCGTCGTCGATAATTTTCAGGCTGCCTACGACGCAACATTGCACCTGATTAAAAGGGGCTATCAGAAAATTGCCTGTGTTACCATCAACGTCGAATTGATAAATATGAACCAGCGGCTTGAAGGTTACAAAAAGGCACTGATTGACTCAGGCCACGAAGTGATGGATGACATGATTAAAATACTGCCGTTTTCGCATGAAAAAGACGATGTGCTGGAAGCCGTAAAACAACTGGTGGCGGATAATAACCGGGCCGATGCCATTTTATTTTCGACCAGCAAAGTGGGGATAATGGGGCTCGAAAGCATCCATTCGTTGGGATTAAAAATTCCCGGCGATATGGCTGTTGTCAGTTTTGATGATCCCGATGCATACAAAATCAGTGCTCCTCCGGTAACGGCCATTTCACAGCCTCTGAACGAAATTGGAAGGCAGTCGGTGCGGGTGTTGATGGAGATGATTCAAAACCGTAAAAACAAGCCGGGTCATCAAAAAATCATTTTAAAAACAAATTTTATCGTCCGGCAATCGAGCGGCGATTAATTATTTTATAAATTTGCTAAATCGGTTTAAATTTGAAAATTTAATCGAAGAGCCTGAGTTGATATTTTTTTTGCCTGAAAAGCTAAACCGTTAAAGCATTACTGTGGAAAATGGACATTTAATTATAAAATTTTTAAGCAATCAAATATGAAGAAAGAACAATTAATAAAAGTCATTCAGGACATCCAAACGGTAAGGATTGCTGTAGTTGGCGATTTTTGTCTCGATGCCTACTGGTTTATCGACGAATCGAAAAGTGAGATTTCCATCGAAACCGGACAAATGACCCGACCGGTCAGGCAACAGCGCTATTCGCTGGGTGGTGCCGGTAATGTAACTCACAACCTGACGGCCATGGGCGTGAAGGATGTCCGTGCATTTGGCGTTATCGGCCCCGACCCGTTTGGCACCGAAATGGTGAAAGTAATGCGCGAAAATGGCATTAATCCGGAGAACCTGCTGATTCAGGAAAAAGATTGGTCAACCCATGTTTATACCAAACCTTATATTGCCGATGTGGAACAAAACCGTATCGATTTTGGAAATTTCAATCAGCTCTCGGTTGAAACAGCCGACCGGCTCATTCAAAACCTGCGCGAAGAAATTCCCGGAGTTGATTTAATTATTATTAACCAACAGGTTTTATCAGGTATTCATACCGAATATTTCAGGGAACAAATTGTAAAAGTGATTCAAAGCTTTCCTGAAAAGATTTTTATAGTTGACAGCCGGAATTACAGCAATTGCTACGATGGATCTTACCGGAAAATGAACGACATGGAAGCGGCTGTCCGGTGTGGAATTAAAAAAGAAGCCGATGATGTGGTACTGTATTCTGAAGTGAAAGAAGCTGCCCTGCAACTTTTCCGTCAATACCGGAAACCATTGTTTATCACACGTGGCGAACGCGGATCGCTGGTGGTTGACGAAACCGGGGTAACTGATATACACGGGCTGATGATCATTTCAAAGGTAGATCCTGTTGGGGCCGGCGACAGTTACCTGGCCGGGGCATCGGCTGTGCTGGCTGCCGGATATAATATGAAAACCGCCGCCGAAGTCGGATCTTTCGTTGCAGGTGTTACGGTACAGAAACTGTTTCAAACCGGAACCGCAAGTCCGGAAGAAATTATTCAGATTGGTTCCGATCCCGATTTTGTATACTGTCCCGAGCTGGCCGAAGATATTCGTCATGCCCGTTACCTGCCTGATTCAGAAATTGAAATCGTGAATCCCTGGGCCGGGCCGTTATCCATCACTCATGCCATTTTCGACCACGACGGAACCATTTCCACGCTGCGTGAAGGATGGGAACATATTATGCAACCCATGATGATCAAAGCCATTTTAGGCAAACATTTTCAGGATGCCGACGAAGCATTGTACCATAAAGTCCTGGTTCGTGTTACCGATTTTATCGATAAAACCACCGGGATACAAACACTGGTACAAATGAAAGGGTTGGTTGACCTGGTTCGTGAATTCGGACTGGTACCTGAAGACCAGATTCTTGATGAATTTGGGTATAAGGAGATTTACAATAACGAACTGCTCAAAATGGTCAGGGAACGTGAAGCCAAAATTTTACGCGGAGAATTGTCGCTGGAAGATTTCACCCTGAAAAATGCCGTTGTCTTTTTGGAAAAGCTTTATAACGCCGGTGTAAAACTTTATCTGGCCAGTGGAACCGACGAGGAAGATGTGAAAAATGAAGCGCGTATCCTGGGCTACGACCATCTTTTTGAAGGTGGTATTTACGGTGCGGTGGGCGATGTAACCAAAGAAGCTAAAAAGATTGTACTCGACCGGATTTTAACCCTGATTGGCGATGCAAAACAGGGTCAGATTGCCGCTTTTGGCGACGGGCCCGTGGAAATCAGGGAAACCCGCAAAAGGGGAGGGATTACCATCGGTATTGCCAGCAACGAGATGAAACGTCACAGTCTGAACGAGAATAAGCGCTCGCGCCTTATCAAAGCCGGGGCCGATGTAATTATCCCCGATTTTTCGCAGTTGCCCCGCTTGATTCAATTGTTAAATATTCAGGAATAAGTAAATATGCCATATCCTAAATTTGATCGGGACAAACTCGACGTTAAACGGTTGGCCGATCGCAAAAACAAGGTTTATATCGAACGTGATCAGATTCTGCCGGATCAATCTCCTCGGAATTTGTCGGAAAAAGGATTCCGCATGGTTGAACATACGGTGGAACGAATCAGGAAAGCCCGCGAACTGGGGCGTTCGGTTATGCTCACCTTTGGGGCGCATACCATCAAAAACGGAATGGCTCCCACCCTGATAGCCCTGATGAACGAAGGGTGGGTAACCCACCTTGCCACCAATGGCGCCGGGATAATCCACGATTGGGAATTCTCGTTTCAGGGAAAATCGAGCGAGGATGTGCGCGAAAATGTAAAACTTGGTCAGTTCGGGATTTGGGACGATACCGGTTCTTATATTAACCTGGCCCT
>CAZHKI010000089.1:0-10507 GCA_964533365.1 uncultured Maribellus sp.
AGCAGCTCTACACCAGGCGTGTACGCGTGCCCGCACAAGAAAAGGCGTGGCTCATGCTCACCGCAACCCTCACGACAAAACGGGACCGCCCCGCCACTCCACAGGAGGTGCGCGCATGACGCGAACCGTCATCATCGGAGGTGGTGTGGCCGGTCTTGCGACCGCCGCGCTGCTCGCCCGCGAAGGCCACCAGGTCAAGCTGCTCGAACGAGGCCCACGCGTCGGCGGACGGGCCGGAACCATCGAACGCGACGGGTTCATTTCCACTTTCGAAAAAATGGGCGGGAAGGTATTTGCCAACGCCTGCGGCCCCTGTATTGGACAGTGGGCACGCGAAGGCGCCGACAAACAGGAGAAAAATACTATCGTCCATTCATTTAACCGCAACTTTTCGAAACGTGCCGACGGCAACCCGAATACCCACGCATTTGTTACCTCACCCGAAATGGTAACCGCGCTGGCCATTGCCGGCAGGCTCGATTTCAACCCCGTCACCGACACGCTTCTCAACGAAAACGGAGAACCGGTGAAACTCGATGCGCCCAGCGGATTTGAACTTCCGCCCAAAGGTTTCGACGTACAGGACCCGGGTTATCAGGCCCCTGCCACCGACGGATCGACAATTACGGTAACCATTACGCCTGGCTCAAACCGGCTGCAACTGCTCGAACCTTTTGAACCCTGGAACGGACAAAATATCACCGGCGCCAAACTGCTCATCAAAGCATTAGGGAAATGCACTACCGACCATATTTCGATGGCCGGGCCGTGGCTCCGTTTCCGCGGACATCTCGACAACATTTCTAACAACATGCTCATCGGGGCCGTCAATGCTTTCAACGGGGCTACAAACAAAGTAAAAAACCAGCTTACCGGCGAATTTGCCGAAGTTCCAAAAGTACAGCGCCACTACAAGCAATCCCGAATTCCGACGGTGGTGGTGGGCGACCACAACTACGGGGAAGGCTCGTCGCGCGAACACGCCGCCATGGAACCCCGCCACCTTGGAGTTAAAGCGGTTATGGTGAAATCGTTTGCCCGAATTCACGAAACCAACCTCAAAAAACAGGGCATGCTGGCGCTAACTTTTGACAACGAAAACGATTACGAACTGATCCGGGAAGACGATTCATTCAACTTTATTGATTTAATTGAATTCGCTCCCGGTAAACCGTTGACAGTTGAGATCGTTCACAAAGATGGTTCTAAAGACAACATAAAACTGAACCACACCTACAACGATCAGCAAATTGGCTGGTTCAGGGCAGGTTCGGCACTGAATTTAATCAAGCAACAGAATAATTAAATATTTAAACAAACCACATAGGCACATAGGTCACATAATTCTACTTTTCAAATGTGTTATGGAGTCGATAGGTAATAAATGTACAAATAGCATTAGAAAAAATCATTTATTGTGACCTATGTGGTGAAAAAACTAAAATATGAATAAAAAAATACAAGTACTGAATCCCGTTGTTGAACTCGACGGGGATGAAATGACAAGGGTCATCTGGAGTTTTATCAAAGAAAAGCTGATACTGCCCTATCTCGACATCGATTTAAAATATTACGATTTGGGGATGGAAAACCGCGATGCCACCAACGATCAGGTTACCATCGATTCGGCACATGCTATTCAGAAATACGGAGTGGGCGTAAAATGTGCAACCATCACTCCCGACGAGGCCCGCGTGGAAGAATTTGGGTTAAAAAAAATGTGGAAATCGCCCAACGGTACCATTCGGAATATTTTGGGTGGAACCGTTTTCCGTGAACCGATCCTGATAAAAAATGTACCCCGCCTGGTTCCGGGCTGGAAACATCCCATTTGTATCGGGCGTCACGCTTTTGGCGACCAGTATAAAGCCACCGATTTCGTGACCAAGGGAAAAGGGAAACTGACCATCACATTCACCCCTGAAAACGGCGAATCCGTTTCTCACGAAGTGTATGATTTCGAAGGCAACGGTGTGGCAATGGCCATGTACAATACCGACGAATCGATTGCCGGATTTGCCCGTTCGTGCATGAACATGGCGCTCGACAAACACTGGCCGCTGTACCTTTCTACAAAAAACACCATCCTGAAAGCCTACGACGGCAGGTTCAAAGACATTTTCCAGGAAATTTTCGAAACCGAATTCCGTGAAAAATTTAAAGCAGCAGGAATTACTTACGAACACCGCCTGATTGACGATATGGTTGCCGCTGCCCTGAAATGGGAAGGCGCTTTTGTGTGGGCCTGCAAAAACTACGACGGCGATGTTCAGAGCGACACCATTGCCCAGGGATTCGGGTCACTGGGATTAATGACCTCGGTACTGGTAACTCCCGACGGAAAAACCATGGAAGCAGAAGCAGCACATGGCACGGTTACACGACACTACCGGCAACACCAGCAGGGAAAGCCCACATCAACCAATCCAATCGCCTCCATTTTTGCCTGGACCCGCGGACTGGCATTCCGTGGAAAACTGGATCATAATCCCGAACTGATCCACTTTGCCAACACATTGGAAGAGGTTTGTATTGAAACCGTGGAAAACGGAAAAATGACCAAAGACCTGGCCCTGATTATCCACGGGAAACAGTTAAAAGAAGAACATTATCTCACAACCGAAGGATTTCTGGAAGCCCTGGATGAAAATCTCCGGGCAAAATTGAACTCATAAATCAACGTTCGGATGCTGAATTTGGAAATAATAATCATTAAATAAATTTACGAATATGGAATATATCAAGAACCGGTTTTACGAAAAAGCCATCAAATGTATGGCCGAATTTCAACGAATCAGAAAGGAATATGGCGATGTGGTTATCGGTCAGGTGACCATCGACCAGGTTCTGTCAGGGATGAAAGGCATTCCTGCCCTGCTCACCGAAACTTCGAAACTGGATCCCAACGAAGGCATCCGTTTTAAAGGGTATTCTATCCAGGAACTTCAGCAAAAGTTACCCAAACTGGAAGAAGGTGGAGAACCGCTTCCCGAAGGATTGTTTTACCTGATGATGATCGGGGAAATTCCCGACAAGGAAGATGTGATTAATATCTCGAAAGACTGGGCTACCCGTTCCCATGTTCCCCAGCATGTTTTCGACGTGATTGACGCGCTGCCAAAAAATAGCCGTCCGATGACCCAGTTCAGCGCTGCCATTGTTGCAATGGCCTACGACTCGGTTTTTCAGAAAGCTTATCGTTCGGGGGTCAACAAAAAGTTTTACTGGGATTTCATGTACGAAGATGTGATGACGCTGATTTCGCGACTGCCGCGTATTGCAGCCTACATCTACCGGCGAATTTACCATAACGGACATCATATCGAACCGAACCCGACCCTGGACTGGGCCGGCAACCTGGCCCACATGATGGGATTTGAATCAACCGAAGTAAAACGGCTGATGCGGCTATACATGGTTATCCATGCCGACCACGAAGGAGGAAACGTTTCGGCCCATGCCACGCATCTTGTCGGGTCGGCTCTGAGCAATGCCTACTACTCTTTTGCAGCCGGAATGGTTGGACTGGCTGGTCCGCTTCATGGTTTTGCCAACCAGGAAGTGATGAACTGGATCAACGAAATGCTCGAACAACTCGATACCGACACGCCTTCTGATGCTCAAATTGCCGAATATATTGAAAACACGCTGAAACAAGGCCGTGTGGTCCCCGGGTACGGACATGCTGTTTTACGTATTACCGACCCGCGGTTTACCGTTCAGCAAAAATTTGCCGAAAAATACATTGCGCACGACAAACTGATTGATACCGTAAACGCCATCTACCGCGTGGCCCCGCCTATCCTGGAGGCTACCGGAAAAATTAAAAATCCGTGGCCCAACGTGGACGCCATCAGCGGCGCCCTGCTGAACCACTACGGAATTACAGAGCACAACTTTTACACCGTGCTGTTTGGCGTTTCGCGCTCGCTGGGCGTTCTGGCCTCGCTGGTGTACGACCGTTTGTACGGGCTTCCCATCGAACGCCCGTCGTCGCACCCGTTAAAATGGTTTTACGAAAAAGCCGAAGGGAAAAACCCTCCGTGTTAAATATTAGTTACTGAAGATAATCAGGCCGGCCTTTTCAGCCGGCTTTTTTCGTTTTTAAAAGGAAACGGCAGAATCAGAGTTCTTCCATTACCACCCCGATTTTCGCAAACTTTTCCTCTAAAATACCGGGGGCAACCGGTCGGCTGTTTTTGGTTAAAACGGTGGTAATGCGGGCGCTCACCATCCGCTGTCCATCTGCTTTTCTGACAATTTCCTGAAGAAAAACCACGCGTAACCTTCCCTGTTTTCCCATTTTCAGCCTGACCAGAAATTCGTCGCCCGGGCGCAGCGGAAATTTATAATCGAGCTCGGCACGGATTACCACGGCGTCGATGCCGTCGTTGTGCAACTGAACAAAATCGATCCCGACACGGTGCAGAAACCGGTGGCGGCAATGTTCCAGGTAATTCTGATAAACCGCGTTGTTCACAATTCCCTGCAGGTCGCATTCGTAGTCGCGCACCTGCATTTCCAACTCAAAATCAAACGTCTCCATCTGCATATTTCAGATTAACTGTTTTCAACCAGTTTGGGATACCCTCCAAAAGTTTTCACCAGGAAACGATGAAATCCGTGAACACTTTTTACCGGTTCGGAAAACATCATGATGCACTTTTTATGAATCAGCGGAATGCCCGCATCTTCAATCACTTTCACCGATTCCGGCGTGTCCGACTTTTGCTGAATCCACACCATTTCCATTCCCTGTTTAACGGCAGCCCCGGCAACGTCGAGCGTTTCCTTTTTCGGGGTTACAATAACCAGGCGGGTTACACCGTCGGGAAGTTCTTCTACCGAATGATAACAGGGAACACCCTGAATTTCATCGGCATGCGGATTGATTGGATACAATTCAAATCCTTTTTCACGCAGTTCCTTAAAAATAGCGCCGCCAAATTTCTTCGGATCGCGCGATACACCGGCAATGGCCATTTTCCGGGGTTCCATAAATCTCCGGATTTCGTTTAATGTAGTCATCGTTTTTGGTTTTATTGGTTTTTACTTTTCATCAGTTGCTGCTGATTATTTAATCATAAAATCGAGCAGTTTTTTATCTTCCAGAAAACCTTCGAGGTGATCGCCGATTTTCACAAGCCCCACTCCGGCGGGTGTTCCGGTATAAATTAAATCGCCAATTTTCAGGGTAACGTATTTCGAAACGTGTGCAATAATTTCTTCGAACCCAAAAATCATCAGCGCCGAGTTTCCATTCTGAACTGCTGATCCGTTGATATCCAGCCGAAAACTAATAGACTCCTGATCGGGGAAAATCGATTTGGAGAAAAAAGTGCTGCCGATGACTGCTGCCTGGTCAAACGCTTTGGCTTTTTCCCAGGGCAGGCCTTTTTCCTTTAGTTTGTTTTGCACATCGCGTGCGGTGAAATCAATCCCCAGCCCGATTTCGTCGAAATAACGGTGCGCAAACCGTTTTTCAATATTTTTCCCGATGCGGTTGATTTTAATCACCAGTTCAATCTCGTGATGGACGTCGCTGGTCCAGCCGGGAATATAAAACGGATCGTTGTTCCGCAGCAGCGACGAGTCGGGTTTCATGAAAAAAACCGGTTCGTCGGGAATTTCATTTTTCAGTTCCCGGGCATGTTCCACGTAATTCCGGCCAATACAAATAATTTTCATGGTAAAAGTATTAAGTTACAAAACGGTTGCCGGTTTCCGGCCCTTTGATTATCTACACCAAATTTACAAACGGGATTTTAAAAGTGTATAACTTTTCGGTAAACATTTCTTTAAACCCGCTGAAAGGATGAAAAAGATGCCCGTGAAGACATGCAGAAAATGCACCGGAAGATACATTTCATTTTCCGGACAGGTTATGAAACGAATCCATTCTTCGCCTGGATGAATTGTAACATTTGACCGAGCATGGCTGTTTTTTTCATGTCGAAACCGGCAGCGCGGGCAGTTGCAACCGGATTGGAATAAATGGCTTCGATTTCCATCGGTCGGCCGGCGTCGTAATCGAGCTTCATACTTGGCGCATACGGTTTCATCCGGTCAGTCGATTCTAGCATTTCGGCGGCAAAACTTTCAGGGATTTCAGCGCCGCAACAGTTGGCGGCGGCAATCACCTCCAACATCATTTCGGTTATAAGAAGCCGCGCCGGGGCAGATTTCATGAGGCGATCAGTTGACGTATCAAGAGCCACTGTCAACCCGTTGTAGGGAATGTTCCAGACCAGCTTTTTCCAGCGGGCCAGGTTCAGATTGTCAGCCAGCAGCGCCGGGACGCCGGCCTGCTCAAAATCGTGGCAGATTTGCTGCATTACCTCCGGTTTTTCATGCTGAAATATGCCGAGGGTAATTTTCCCGTAATCGAAATGGGCAATGTGGCCTTTACCGATTTTCGAGGAACAAATGAATGCCAGTCCGCCGGCAACCGGCAATCCGGGAAACCACGTGGCCAGTTCCTTTTCCATTCCCAGTCCGTTCTGAACCAGAACCACCACGCTGTTTTCCGTTACCAGCGGGGGAAGAATCTCTTTCAGCAAACCGTTGTTTGTCGTTTTTAGACATACCAACACCACGTCGCACGGCGGCATTTGCGCTGCATCGTGCCAGACCGAAACCGTCCGCAACGTAAAATTGCCGTGTACCGAATCCACCTTCAACCCGTTTTTCTTCACATGCTCATAATCGCCATTCAGCAAAAAATGAACTTCCGCGCCTGCGCGGGCCAGCATTCCGCCGTAAAAACCGCCCAATGCGCCTGTACCGATTACTGCATACCTGAGTTTCATAAACGCTCCTTTTTGGAAAAGTAAAAATACCGATTATGAAACGAAGTCGTTTATCCATGCTGCACCAAGCATCTGCACCGTGTAAAATTTTACGTTCAGGAAATATTGCAAGGAAAATGGCGCGAACCAATCATGAAACTTCATACTTTAAAAGCCGGCAAGGCAAACATAAAAACGTAAATATTAATTTAAAATGTGAGAATAATCTTCTGTTTCAGAAGTGTAGTGGCGGCGAAAAGTTCTTTCAGATCCTGGTGCCCGGCAGTTTGGTGTCTTGCTTCAATGAAAGCAGTACAATGGTGTCAAAGCTCGACGGATACAATTTTAAACCAAAGTTATTTTATTATAAAACTTATCTTGGTTCAAACTATCCATTTCATTATGTTTTGGCTAATTACCTCTATTATCTTCCCGAAACATTCAATGAAGAAATGCTGATTGGAGCCTTGTTACTATTGGGTCTTGAACGTAGATTTAAAAAATCAGAAAAAAATTTCATTGCAATTGGGGTAGCAATCATTTTCAGTTTAATGCACCAGGGATTATTTAAATGGAGTCCTGTTCAGTCAGGAGAATTATTGACATTAACCACAATTGTAACTTTATTTTTTGTGGGTATCCTGAGAAACTCACTGATACTTAAAACCCGCAATATTGCTATGTCGTGGGCAATTCATATAAGTTTTAATATGGTTTTCTTTTCCGGATTGTTTATTAATGGTAAAACTGGAAATTTTCCAGGTGAACCCGAAGTCTTTAACATCGTTTTTGGGAACCTGACAATGTTAATTTCAACCGGATTAATAGCCTCGATATCAATAATATGGTTAAATATTGACAAATTAAAAAAAGAAAAAACCAGGATAGAAAATATGTAAATCTCAAAATGGTTTCGGAGGGGCGGGAATCCGCTATTAAAAATTACACCATCCATTGGCTGTCAGGCTATTTTATTGATTTTGACGTCAGTCGCTCAGACAGAAAAAGCAACCGCACAGGTAAATGGCCGGTGAACAGTTAAGCACACCGGAGCCGGAATTGTTCGCCAAATCACAGGAAATAAAGCTGGGATCGGTTTACATGAATGCAGAGTTCCGGTATTGAAACATAATCCAGTTTTTCCCGCTGATTCTTTACTCCCACTCAAAAAAGGTTGCAATACCGCCAGCGGCCACATCCAGTTTCGTGTATAGGTGAGGTTTGATGTGAAAATGAAAAAAACAAAGCCAAAACTATGGAAACAATTTCTATTTTTGTTTTCAGTAAATCAATTTAAACCTGATACAATGACACGACAAATCAAATCCATTCAAAAATTAGCCACACTGTTTTTACTGATTATTTTTTTTACATGTTCAGTTGACAGCATTGCGCAGAAGAAAACGGCTGCCGGCGACGGCCTGCCCTCACTGAAGGGGAAAAAAATACTGATGGTTTGGGGCGGCTGGAACGGCCATTTCCCCAAGGAACTAACCGAAAAAGTATTGTCCTATCTCGAAGCGCAGGGGGCAATCGTTACCGTTTCCGACTCGCTGGGCGTTTATACCAACAAGGAAATTATGGACAACACCGACCTTATTTTCCAGTCACATACCATGGGAAAAATTAGCAAAGAACAGGAAAAAGGATTGCTGGAAGCGGTGAAAAACGGCGTTGGTCTGGCCGGAACCCATGGCGGATTGGGCGATTCATTCCGCGACAACACCGAGTACCAGTTTATGGTTGGCGGACAGTGGGTGGCACACCCGGGCGGAGTAATTGACTACACCGTTGAAATTACCGACAAAAATGATCCTCTAACCCGCGGCCTCGGAAACTTTAAAATCAAATCGGAACAATACTACATGCACGTTGACCCCAATGTAAAAGTACTGGCAACCACAACGTTTAATGCCGACCATGCCAACTGGATCGATAAAGCTGTCATTCCGGTTGTATGGAAGAAAACTTATGGGAAAGGCCGTGTATTTTATATTTCGGTGGGCCACACCCCAGCCGATTTTGACATTCCCGAATCGTGGGAAATTCTTACCCGCGGCATCCGCTGGGCCAGCGAAAGTAAATACGCTCCGAAAGAAGATTGGATGAGCCCTGTTTATCCGGGTAAAAACAAAAAATAAAAAACCTTCTGCTCCGGAAAAGGCATTGAAATTCAGATTCAATGCCTTTTTTATTGAAAATTAAGGCCATTTCTTCAGTTGCTCAGAATTCCGAAAAAAAACTGAAGAATGGATAATCCAACGCCATTTTCAATTCATTTTGTACAGATTTACAATGTTGTAATATTGTAGAAATCATGTACTGTTACTAAAACATGCCGGCGAATTCAGAGAAACCACAAAAATTAATTATTTTCACCCCGGGTTTAATCAAATAAACAGTAAAGAACATGTTGAAATCAATTATAAATCGGGCCGGCAAAATGATGGTTTTACTCACTGTTTTGCTGATTTTTAGCGGAACTTCAATCCTTTCGGCCCGCGATTATTACCAGATAAAAGTTTATCAGATCAAGGATAAAACGCAGGAAGCCACGATTGAAAAGTACCTGAAAAATGCTTATCTGCCTGCGCTTCACCGGAGTGGAATTAAGAAAGTGGGCGTTTTCAAACCCATTGAAACTGACGCAACGGCAGGGACAAGAATCTTTGTGTTTATCCCTTTAAAAAAATTATCGCAGGTGGAAACGCTCGAAAACGCATTATTGAAAGACATTCAATATCAAAAAGATGGCGCAGAATATCTGGACGCCCCCTGGAATAATCCAGCGTACTTTAGAATGGAATCGATCCTGCTGAAAGCATTCAGCGAAATGCCACAGTTTCACATTCCGGACCACCCCACTCCCCCTTCTGAAAGAATTTATGAATTGCGCAGTTACGAGGGGCCAACCGACAAACTGTACCGCAAAAAAGTGGAAATGTTTAACGAAGGCGGCGAAGTTGCCTTGTTCGGAAAACTCGGGTTTCAGGCTGTTTTTTATGGTGAGGTGTTATCGGGAAGCGCCATGCCCAATTTGATGTACATGACCACTTTTCAGGATATGAAAACACACGACGAACGATGGGACACCTTCCGTAATCACCCTGAATGGAAAGAACTTTCGGGCAAGGAAGAATATAAGAACACCGTTTCACATTCCGACAAATTTCTTTTGCATCCCACTGATTATTCCGATTTTTAACAATGATATACCACAAAATATTTCAACATAAAACCTCGAAAACCTGGGTGGTTTTTGTTCATGGCGCAGGAGGCAGCAATGTGGTTTGGTACAGGCAACTGCGCGATTTTAAAAAGCAGTATAACGTGCTGCTGGTCGATTTGCGCGGCCACGGAAAATCGAAAAAAAAGTATTCCGATGATGAGATTTATCGTTTCGACGAAATTGCGCAGGATGTAATTCAAATTATGGATTTCTATTCTATCCAGAAAGCGCATTTTGTGGGAATCTCGCTGGGATGCATTATTATCCGAGCCATCGACAAGCTGGCTCCCGGCCGCGCCGAATCCATTATTCTGGGGGGGGCGGTTGTCCAGTTCAACAAAAAAATTAACGGACTGGTTTCGATTGCCAAACTCCTGATTTCGATTTTGCCTTATATGTGGCTTTACCGCATTAATGCCTGGATTTTAATTCCATCGAAAAATCATACTCAATCGAGAAATATTTTCATTGGCGAGGCCATGAAACTGGG
>CAZHKI010000090.1:0-10437 GCA_964533365.1 uncultured Maribellus sp.
AATTAGGATTGGGGATAGAGTCTTCAATGCAATTATCTAAACTATTTGGTTCTTCAATTCATGCAGCATTAAGAAGATATGTTGAATACTCAAAAAACAGATGTGCACTTTTTGTTTTGGAAAATCGCACAGGTTTTGGTGCGACATTGAGAGACAAATTTCAGTCTCCAAATTTTACAAAGACGTTTGGTGAGTTATCGATACCAGTAGCTCTTGATTTTCTTACATGGCCTTTTATTCAAGATTATTGTAATAATCGTCGATTAAAAACAGACGGTATAATGACTTTATCTACTCAGAATGGAGATGTCGATTTCCATTATCATTTTTTCAATAACACTTTTAACGCCTTCGTTTTTTTGTTCCCTGTTGGCGAAAAGAAAAAAACACGAGTTAAAATTTTAATTTCGGGTTAATACACTGATAGTTAAGATTTTTTCATTTTGAAGGTGTAGCTGTTTTTGTCAGATTTATTAATTATTAACTATTCGTTGTGCTTTGGTAATCAATGTAGTTAATTTTTACTCCGCGCCGAGCCCATTCAAAACCTCTTTAAAACTTTCAAGTCCGGCTTCAATGTTTTCGATAATTTCGAGGGCAAGCTGGTCAGGCTCCGGGAGGTTGTCGAGGTCGCTGAGGCTGTCGTCTTTTAACCAGAAAATATCAAGGCTCATTTTATCGCGGGCAACCAGTTCCTCGTATGTGAACCGTTTGAACCGCTCTGTTTCCTTTCTTTCAAACCTGTTTTCCGGGTTATAACAATTTGTAAAATCTTTCAGGTCATCGTCGTTAAGCGGATTGGTTTTGAGCGTAAAATGCTGATTGGTACGCAGGTCGTAAATCCACAGTTCTTTTGTCCACGGATTTTTACTGGCGGGTTTATTGTCAAAGAAAATAACGTTTGCTTTTACTCCCTGAGCGTAAAACAACCCGGTGGGCAGGCGCAGCAAGGTGTGTACATCGCAGGTTTCCAGCAGTTTTTTTCTTACCGTTTCACCGGCGCCCCCTTCAAACAAAACATTGTCGGGTACAACAACCGCGGCTTTTCCGTCCACCTTCAGAATGGTGCGGATATGCTGAACAAAGTTGAGTTGTTTGTTGGATGTGGTGGCCCAGAAATCCTGCCTGTTGTAAGTCAGCGCTTCTTTTCCCTGGGTGCCGTCGTCGTTGGTGATGGTGATGCTGCTTTTTTTACCAAACGGTGGATTGGTCAGGATGTAATCAAACCGGTCACCCGGGTCGGCAATCAGACTGTCGGCACGTACAATCGGATAATCTTCAGAACCCAGTTCGCCAATGTTGTGCAAAACAAGGTTCATCAAACCCAAACGGACTGTATTCGGGACAATGTCCCAGCCTTTGAATGTCTTTTTCCGGAGAAACTCTTTTTGCTCTTTGTCTAACGAATTTTTATAGTGTTCGTTGATAAAATCGTAATAAGCCAGGAAAAAACCCCCGGTTCCGCAGGCCGGGTCGGCCATAGTTTTTTGCGGCTCGGGCCTGATACATTCCACCATCGTTTTAATCAGCGGACGCGGAGTAAAATACTGTCCGGCTCCGCTTTTGGTATCTTCCGCATTTTTCTGAAGCAACCCTTCATAAATATCTCCCTTTACATCGGTGTCGAGCATTACCCAGCTTTCTTCGTCAATCATTTGCACCAGTTTGTGCAGTTTGGCAGGGTCGGAGATTTCGTTGCGCGATTTAAAGAAAATCTGGCCAAGCATTCCTTTCAGTTTGCCCAGTTCGTTTAAAATGGTAATGTATTGCGTTTCCAGTTCAGCGCCCGATTTCCTTCGCAGTGTTTCCCAGGAGTATTCAGCCGGGATGCCGATATTTCGGGTGAAGGGAGGTTTGGAATATTCGTCGGCCATTTTCAGAAACAACAGGTAAGTTAGTTGTGTGAGATAATCGCCGTAACTCACCCCGTCGTCGCGCAGCGTGTTACAATAATTCCATACTTTCTGAACAATTTGTGTTGTGGTCATTGGTTAATGAGTTTTAATATTTTTTCTGTCAGATAATATCCTCCGGTTTTGGCAGGCCCTCTGAATTCAACTAATTGTGTTTTGGCTAATTTTTGCATATCACGTCTGACGGTTACATCAGTAACTTTTATTATTCCAGCTATTGCGTTTGAACGTAATCCGGGAGTATTCAGAAGTAGTTCAATAATATCACAGTATCTCTTTTTTATAGTATCATCAATATCATTTACTGTAACATTTACTGTATCATCAGTATCATTTACTGTAACATCGGTAACATTTACTGTAACATTTACTGTATCATCAGTATCATTTACTGTATCAGACAAAGCTTTTACAGCATCATTTACAGCATCAATAATTCTGGAAAAGATATGCTCAGTATCATTTATACTTTCTTCGGTATCATTTTGGGTATTTACAGCATCATTTAATCCCTCATTTAATCCCTCATTTAATCCCTCACTTATTCCCTCACCCGTTTTAACTTCCTGTTTTTCTTTTGCTTCAACAGGCACAGCAATGATTGTTTTAAAAACATCACCTTCCTGAAAAACAGGTTCGGCACCGCCATAAACTTTCCCGAATCTGAAAACATTTCTAACGCCTGACCCCAATTCTTCAGCACGGCCAATTTGTTTGAAAACCTCCAGAATATTAGGGTTTTTTGGATGGGTGTAAAAATTTACAGGATTAATCAAACCGTGTCCGTAAGGTTTGTTCCAGTTTTCGATGGTTACTGTGGAATTCTCGATGATAAATTTTGCCGGAAACGAATTCAGGTATTCACGGTGAATGAGTGTATTGGCAATAATTTCCCTGAAAATGGTGTCGCGTAAACTAATCCGCTGGTCTTTTTCGAGGTGGAAAGGGTCGGGCAGATGTTTCCGGGCAAATTCCATCAAAAGTTCATAGCTTTCAATGAGGTTTGTCCGCACCTCCAGCCTGTCGTCGTACCGGTCGGTATTCACTTTCCTGACAATGGCATCGGTTTTATAAGCCGGTAAAATATTGTGTATCACTTCGTCTTTTCCAAACAGCAGCGCGGCAGCCAGTGTGTAGCCTTCTTCGCCGGTTTTGAAATCTTTGCGGTAAAGTTTGGCACTTTTCAGAAGTTCTTCATCCGTCATATTTTCCCACGGATGACCGGGACGCTGAATCAGCGCTGTTTTACGCACCCTGGCAATCAGTTCGGGGCGAAAATCAGAAAACGCCAGGTATTTGTAAATGGTGGTTTCGGAGAACGAATTGCTTTTTCGCTGGTAAAGTTGTTCAACAAGCGCGTGGTTTTCCGAGATATTAAAATCGCCGTCGCCGTTGCGGTCGAAAATGCGGCCTACAGTGGAATGTACCTGCGAACTTTCGGGTATTTGCAGGTGTATTATCAGTTTTCCGTCAATCTCAACAATTGCAGGGGTAAGGTAAAATGTGGGCGAAAGTTTCTGTGGATTGTTCAGATTGGTTACCAGCGTATCGAAAACCTTGTGGATTTTTTCTTTGTCGATGCCTTCAATTGTGCCGTCGTTGGTAACGCCCAGCAGCAAGTTGCCACCGTTTCGGTTCAGGAAAGCACAAATGCTTTCGAAAACGTTTTTGCTGAGTTCAGTTTTTGATGTTTTAAACTCGCTGGTTATGCTTTCGCCTTCGGCTAATATTTTTTGAACCTGCTCAATCATTGCGTAAAAATAGGAATTATTCACCCGTCTTGTTTTCGTCGTGCCCAACCAGTTTCCCTTCAAAAGCCTTTTTCAGGATGCTTTGCCGGAGCGCTTCGGTTTGGCGCAGCGCGGTTTCTATACTTTCTTCCAGTTTGTCGGCTTCCGAAAACCGTTTTTCAATTTCAGCAACAATTTGGTGCTGCTCTTCAATCGGGCAAACAAGAACAGGAATATTCATAACTATCTCTTTGTTAAGATTTGTCATAGTTGTCCCTGCTGCATTTTTATCAAGAAAATGTTTTACAATTTGTGAACCTAAATAGTACATTAAATATTTCGCTGAAATTTGATTTTGGTTTGGACGTATATATAAACTTCCTGTTCCGCAAAACCAATTTTCTTCCCTTTTCCTAACTAAAGCAACACGCCCCATTTCACCTCTTCTTCCCATAATTATATCGTTCTCTCGTAAGATATAATTTGGAAGACTTTCCTGTTTTTCTTTGGAAATAGAATATTTGTAATCTTCAAAAATCTCAAAGTCTTTGATATGCATTGGATTAATTAATGGAATACCATCTGAGATATAATCGGATTTATGAAGCTGCGAACCAAATGGTCCGATTTGAATTTTGCTTGAAATATCTTTTAAAGTAACTTGGAAATATTTGAATTGAGGTTGTAAAAATGCATGTTTTAACACACTTTGCCGGTAGGTTTTGAGTTGCTGCCGGGCAGTCTGCAGGTTTTCAACGGCTTTGTTTATTTCGCTGAAAAGTTCCTCGATTTTGGCCACAATGCGGTGCTGCTCGGGGAGGGGAGGAAGAGGGATTGGAATATTTTTCATCGAAGATTGATTTAGTTTCAACCTTGTTGTTCCAGTCACATATCCATTAAAATTAAAATGGTTTAAATAGTGCTTTAAATATCTATTTGAAGTTTTAGATTTTAAAATGTGAGCATGATTATTTACCCATGACTTTCCTGAAATTATATATGCTTTTTCTTTAAAAGAATCTAAAAATGGTGCTCCATCTTCCCCAAGCAAAACAAATTCTCCTTCCACTAAATAATCATCAATGAATCCGACTTTTCCAGTAGCTCCATAATAAGGGAAAAGAGCAAATTCATCTTTTTCAGAAATACGCTTTTCTCTTTCTCTTGAATTAATTGGTCTTCTTTTGTTGTCAAGAATTTGAACTGATTCCTCAAGTTTAACCCATTCCCAATTTTTAGGCAGTTGTATTTTGTTTTGTTCGGTCATAAAATTGGCAGTGTATAAATGCCTTTCAACAGATTAAAAGTTACCGCAAAGGCGCGGAGGCGCAAAGTACAAAATTAAATTTGATTGAATTGGGTTTGCCAATTTCTGTAAGTATTATCGATGTTGAGCCAGAACTTTTCTGATGTTATAAATATTTTGCTTAACTGTTTTACTGTCTGCAACGAAACCGCGGTTTTACCGTTAAGCAAATTATCCAGTTCAATGTCTGTAATATTAAGATTTTGTTTTAGCTCCGGCAATGTTAAATTGTTTTGTACCATCCTTTCAAGGATAAAATATCCGGCACAAAATTTTCTGGCAGCTTGCAGTTTTTCGGTGAAAATCATTTTCAGAAATCAGATTTAAACGGTAAGAATTTCAGGCATTTCATCCCATATTTTCCCTTCTAATAAACGACCGGCTTTTTTCTTGTTTTTGCCACCCCATTGTTTGAAAAAGAAGGCCACATCGTTTTCAAGACACTGGGTTTTAATATCAACAACCCATTCTTTTTTCATCGGGCGTGATTTTAATCCGCTTTCTCCGCCAACTATCACCCAGTCAATTTTTTCAAGGTTCATTTTTCCAATTGGGCCAATCAGCGGCTCACACGATAGAAATTTGGTACGCGCACCCGTTTGCGAAAGCAAATCAATCCGGTTTTTGTTCCAGTCGTTTTCAACCGAAACGCCCATCCAGATATTATGAGCCCAGTTCAGCAAACCTTCTTTGTCGTAATAAAGCAAAACATCCGCTCTTTTTGTGAGTACCTGGAAAACGTGTTGCGGATTCTCCTTCATCACCTGGAAAACCTGCTGAATAAATTCAACCGGCACCTTCTCGTGAAAAAGGTCGCTCATTGAATTCACAAACACCACTTTCGGTTTTTTCCATGTAAAAGGTTCCTGCAAGGAGTCGGGATGAATTCTGATGTTAAAACCGTCCTCATATTTTTTTACGCCCATCGCTTTTAACCTGCGGGTAAAGCTTTCGGCATAGCAATTTTTACATCCCTCCGAAATTTTTGTACAACCGGTAACCGGGTTCCAGGTCATTTCAGTCCATTCAATGCTTGATTGTGCCATGTTATACAGGTTTTATTATTTCACTTGCAATACGAATTGCGGTTTTATTATTCGATGCAAAGATAAAGTGAAATATAGGAACTTCTTTCGAATTTTTAAGTACGAGCGGAACTTCTGTAACATGGTCCCAAACAGTTTTCAGTTGTTTGATGTAAACTTTTGTAATTTTTTCAATTGGATTCATTACTTTTTGAATCAGTTCAACCTGTTCTCCAAATAAATTCTGATGGTTGGATTTAATATAAAATTCTTCTCTTATTTGCTGTTCAGTCAAACCAAAAAAGCTTTCCAGTTTTTTGATATGGGTTATTTCACCCTTTTTGTCCAATAACCTGTTTACAATAACTCCTGTTGGTACCAATATCCACACATCGCTTCGTGTTCCTTTCAATTCTTTAATACTATCCCAGTTAATTTGCATTCCAAAAGGGTCTAAAAAAACCAGGGCAGCATATTGTTTCGATTTTAATGAAACTGCCAGCTTTATCAATTGTTCGTTACAATCACCCGGTCTGAAAATCAATTTTTTGTTTTCGGCTTCCTTAAGCACGGAAAGTTTATGCTCCAATTTATTAAGGGATTCATTGTTGGAGTCTATGAAATAGTAATAATCAAACGATAAATTATCTTTCAGGTTGAGTATTCTTTCCGCCGAACCTTTATATACAGTCTCATCTTCGAAAGTAAGTTCAAGCCTGTGAAATAATTCAGATTCGCATTGTTTCTTTCTGCTTCCGCTTCCTGCAAATCCATCGAAATAAATGGTTTTCCAGTAGGGGAATTTTTTCATAATTGTAAGGTAGGACCAAACATACTTTGCAAAAGCATCTAATTTTTTCTCTGTCCAGCGACCTCCCCAACTTTGAGAAGGTTCATTTAGTTCGTTCGCAGGTTTCATTGTTTTAGTTTATGCAATTAATTCAATATTCAGTTCTTCAATTACTTCGCCCAGATTTTCGCCAAAAAGTTGCCATACTTTTGCCAGTCCTCCTTTTTCGGCAAATGGCGGGTTTTCAAAGTCGGTTTGTGCGTCAATGTTCATGCTGGTGGAAATATAATCTTTCATCATCCGCAGCCACTCCAACTGCTCGCTGGTAAACTTGGCCTGCTCGCCCGAGTGCCGGTTAAAAATCCACCGCTGGAAGTTTTTGTTTACAGTTACCGAAAAATCGGTCAGTTCGCCATCGAGCCCGATGGCGCGTCGAACCAGCGCCACCAGTGTGGTAAGCTCGGTTGCCGGATTTGAAATCTGCCGGTTTTCGAGCCGTTTGTAGGCTTCCCAAACGGTTGCAATGGCCAGTGCAGGTTTGGCTTCCAGCAGTTTTTCGCGCAGCTCTTTTATCATTTTAAAACTAAGCGTCCGGCGTTGGTAAGGCTGGTCGTAAAAAATACGCAGGGCAATAATTTCATCCCTGTTTTCGCGGATAAACTGCTCAAAACTTTCCACCGTTTTCCGGGCTTTTTCTTCGAGATTGGTTTCAAAACCGGCTGCCGTTACTTTGTCAAGGTTAATTTCGTCGATAATCTGTTCGTGCGCCGTCCGCACTTTTTCGATGTATTGAATCAGTTCTCCGTTAAACGTGTCGCCGGCTTTTTTTACCAGTAGGTTTTTTGCCTGTTCCATTTGCTCAGGCAAAACTTCGGTTTCATCGGTTTTGCCCAGCAACTCAAGTTGTTTGTCAGGGTTGTAGGCATCCAGCAAATCGTGAATAATTTCGTTGATTGTTTTGCCGCCGGTTTTTTCCACAAAACCTTTGCGTTCGGCCGGAGTGAGTTGTTTTTCAATGCGTCCCAGCCGGTTGGCAATCGAGGTAAAAGTATCTTCGTCGCGGTTGCCCATCACCACATTCATCATCAAATCTTTCAGCGAAACTGTTTTTTTGCGCTCCAGCGGGCGACTGTCGGTTTTCAGGCTTTTGCTTACACCCACGGCATCCACAATCACAAAATGGGTTTTGTTTGACGTCGCCGATGGCGTAACTTTTTGCAGGTCGTCTTTTTTCAGTGTGCGTGTGCCGCGGCCTTTCATCTGCTCAAAATAGTTCCTCGATTTTACATCGCGCATAAACAGCAGCACCTCGATGGGTTTTACATCGGTGCCGGTGGCAATCATGTCAACAGTTACTGCAATTCGCGGATAATAGGCGTTGCGGAACGAGGCAAGCAAGGTTTTCGGGTTTTCATCTATTTTGTAAGTCAGTTTCCGGCAGAATTCGTTTCGCTCGTTAAACTCTTCGCGCACAATCTGAATAATGTCGTCGGCATGACTGTCAGTTTTTGCAAAAATCAATGTTTTCGGAACTTCTTTCCTGTCGGGGAAAATCTCCATTTTGAGTTTATCGCGAAACGTTCGGATAATCTGGCGGATTTGGCTTGGATTTACAATATTCCTGTCGAGGTCTTTGCCCGAATACTCTTCGTCTTCGTCCAACTGTTTCCAGCGTTTTTTCCGTGTAAGCCTGCTTCGCAAATCCACAAATTCCCTGGCTTTGATTTTCGCGCCGTTTTTGGTGATTTCGGTTTCGATGGTGTAAACGTCGTAACCCACGTTCACCCCGTCGGCAATGGCTTCTTCATGGGTGTATTCGCTTACAATGTTTTCATGGAAGAAAGCAAAAGTCCGGCTGTCGGGGGTTGCGGTGAGGCCAATCAAAAAGGCATCAAAATAATCAAGTACCTGTTTCCAGAGGTTGTAAATGGAACGGTGGCACTCGTCGATAACCACAAAATCAAAATATTCCACAGGGATTTTGGGATTGTAAACCACCTCTTTGGGTTTATCATCCTTCAGGGTGATTTCGTTCAGCGAAATTTCTTCACCTGCTTCATCCATTTCCTCGCCCTTCAGAATGGAATACATCCGCTGAATGGTGCTGATACAGACTTTGGCGTTTTTGTCGATAAACGAACTGCTTAGCCGCTGAACCGTATATAATTCGGTAAAATTTCGTTTGTCATCGTTGGGAATGTAGCCCTGAAATTCCTGTTCGGCCTGCTCCCCCAGATTTTTGGTGTCAACCAGAAAAAGGATGCGTTTGGCATGGGCAAATTTGAGCAGCCGGTAAACTGCGGTAATTGCAGTAAAAGTTTTTCCGCTCCCGGTTGCCATTTGTATCAACGCCCGCGGACGGTTTGCTGCAAACGAAGTTTCAAGTTTTGTAATCGCCTTTTCCTGGCATGAGCGCAAACCATCAGCATTTAATTCCGGAATGCTTTTTTGCAATTGCCACCGGAGCGTCCTGTCTTCCTTAAGCCATTCCTTTATAGTTTCGGGTTGAAAAAAATGAAAAATCTCCCTTGACCGCGGTGCAGGGTCGCGTTTATCGGTAAACCGTATTTCAGTTGAAGAACTTTCGAATAAAAATGGAAGTTCGTTTTGGGTGATATTCCATTTTAACCGGCTGGTGGCGTATCGTTCAGTTTGTTCTTCAACACTGGTAAGAATAGTGCCCTCTTTTTTTGCTTCCAGAACACCAACCGGTTGCCGGTCAACGAAAAGAATATAATCGGCGGGGCCTGTGTCAGTTGGGTACTCCCGCACAGCCACGCCTAACGAAACGCCTGGATTTATATCTTTTAAATCCTGCACAATCCATCCAGCCTCGGTGAGTTTTCGGTCTATTTTCTGTCGTGCTATCAGCTCAGGAGTAGCCATGTCCGGTTTTTTTGAAGGCTAAATTTAATGATTTATCATAAAAAACCATGCAAAGGATTAAAAATCATTGTTGTATCTGAGGGAATAAGCTTGAAGAATGTATTTTCTGCGGTTAAAGATTGTTTTTTCGGGGATTATTTCCACTCCGTTAAAATCCGTCAAAGGTATTTCGCCCGCCGGAACGGTCAAGGGTATATGAATCACGCCTTGGGGCGTGACCCTTGCCCTAATCCGTCGCGGCTCAAAGTGGTATCGCCGAATTTAACGGCGTGCCAGAAATTCTCTTAACTGAGGGGCCAAAACAAGTCCGAAGGGCATCGGCAAATCACATGTTTTCAAAAGACGATATTATTTTTTCTTACACCACCAAACAGGCTGTTGAGGATGGTGTACTTGTTAAAGCAGATTCGAAACAAAGTTCACGGGCTGCTATCAAATTTCCGGTGTATTTTACCGATACGGTTTGGAACAGGTATGTTCTGATTCCCGAAGAGTTTAAAGGAATACAAGACCTCAATGCCCGGCTTGGCGACATCCTGTTTATGTTTGCTTTTCAGGCCAAAAAGTGTTCCGGTTCAGTGCTCAATTTTCAGTTTACCTGTCAGGTTCCAAAAGCCAGCGAGTGGCTGGATAACGAAAAGAAATCCAGTATTTCATTTCAGCACCGCGAAGTAAGGCTGAAAGCCGTGATAACTGCACAGGATTTTGACGACCCGTCACCGGCCATTTTCATCATGTTACCGTGGGAGGATTGAGCAATGGGAAGAATCATCAAACTTCAGCCCAA
>CAZHKI010000091.1:0-10435 GCA_964533365.1 uncultured Maribellus sp.
AAACATTCCGGAAAATCCCTTTATTGATAATTTTGGTGTTAGCCACAATGTTCAAAGCCGAACCACCCGTGTAATAGAGGTTTTCGGCTCCGGTTTTTTCAACAAGTGTTGTCAGTTTTTTTACAATGGCACGGGTAAAAATGTGCTGCAAAGTGGCTGCCACATTCTGAATAAACGGATTTCTCTGGTCAAACGAGTTCAGTTCTATATTAAAATCATTTTTGCTTTTTTCAGAAACACCGAAGTTTTGCCCCAGATATTCTGAAACAGGTCGTTTGCCTGCAGCCAGGTTTCAATATCGGGTTCGTATTTTCCCCATCCGGCAAAACCCATCAGTTTCCCTGGAACCGCATTTTGTTCCGGAAGTTTTGCCCCCAAAATCGCAAAAACCAGCGCGTTGGCATTATAAATGGCCGAATGCTGTTTCAGTTCCCAATGATATTCCACCCATTTAATCTTTCCGTTTTTGTATGTGGCTGCTGAAAAGTTGGATAAACTGGCGCCGCCGTCGAAATGCACCAACAGGCTGTTCTCTTTAAAATTTCCGAAAAAGGGAAGACATGAAAAAATGTGCGCCAGTTCGTGGTTTATAGCGTACGCTTCCTTTTCGGCTCCAAACCACCAGCATTTTCCTCTTTCCAGTCCGGCAGAAAGTTTTGTTTTGAGGGGAGCTTCAAACCGGGCATCTCCGTCGCGGGTCAAAAAAGTACGGCCCACCACATTGTCAACAAAAATCAAATCGTAATCCTGTCCGAGAAGGCGATGTTCCTTTAAAATTTCTTTCAAATGAATGTGCAGCGAGTTGTCCCTTTTACGTCGCGAAATGCGTTCCTGCTGTATAAAGTTCAATAATTTTCCGTTTTACAATAAAGCCAGGTTATGGTCGTGAACGTAAAACGGGTGTTCGTAATTTTCACGATCCTGGATTCCGTAAATGGCCAGTGTCGGTTTTCTTTTGTCCATTTCAGAGGGCTATTATTTGCATAAAAATGACTATCCCGAACAACAGAGTGATGATCAGT
Organism: uncultured Maribellus sp.; assembly: GCA_964533365.1. GTDB lineage: Bacteria > Bacteroidota > Bacteroidia > Bacteroidales > Prolixibacteraceae > Draconibacterium. Next base: position 1,023 of record CAZHKI010000091.1, read on the forward strand.
TCGCCCCAGAAACGGCTTTTCATAAAAACCAAAAAATTGGATCCCAGATAAGCAACCGGGATGGAAGTAATTACCAGCATTTCCTGCGATACAGGCGGGATAAAAATAAACCCTGTCAGAGAGAAAACGAAAATGAGGAAAAATACCGTAAAATATTTCCGCGAACTTACTTTTTTGGTATCGTACTGCTGGATAATCCTGATGCTCCCGAAAATAGTGAGTAAGACCAGAAATCCCAGGAAAATCTGTAAATAGAAGTTGGATATAAAATGGTTGTTGTTAGAGGTAAGGTTTTGTTCAAAAATTTTCAGCATTTCGGGAAACCGACCGGTAAGCACAAGAAAGCTGAATGCAAAAAAGAAGGGTAAAAAGAACCCGGTCAGGTGGACAGCACTGACTCTCCAGAAATTCTCGCGGCTTAGCACTGAAATTCCGAGCAGAAATGCAGGGAGCAGAAAAATCAGGTCGAGATAAAACAATGAACCGGTTGCCAGCCAGAATCCAGCATCGAATGCGGATGAATAGGGTTTGCTTTTCCCAAATATGCTGAACATCCGGTGGATGGAAAAAAGAAAAAACAACGCGGCAAAGTAAACCGGGTGGAGTGAGTGAATCCCGGTGAAACCACTAACCATCAGGATAAACAGTAGCGCCGGCAACATGGTCCGGATTCGGATAAATGCGTAACGGCTGTTGATGTTTAGCATCAGCAGCGCAATGATAATCGTCAGTACCAGCGCGGTTATTGTGCCGGCCAGCGGGTTACCGGCGATTAATTTGAAAAACGGCAAAAAAAGAAGATTTTCGTTTTCGCCCGGGTAAAACGGGTAAGTCTGCGGATGGATTAAACTTTCGGCCCAGAAAAGGACTCCGAACAGGACAACCAAAAAATAGTTGACCGAATGATTTGATTTTAATATCCGCAGTATCATTTTATCAGAGGTCGAAACCGATGTCTTTCCTGAAATATTTTTTATCGAACCGGATAATTTCTGCGTTCCGGTATGATGTTTCGAGCGCTTCCTTCCGGTTTGTTCCGTAAGAACTTACGGCAATAACACGGCCTCCGCTGGAAACCACCTTGTCGCCGGAAAGTTTGGTCCCGGCATGAAAAATAATGCTGTCGCGGATTTCACCGGTACCGGTTATCTCTTTCCCTTTCTCGTAGTCACCAGGATAACCACCCGAAACCAGCATGACGGTAACAGCCGTACGATGGTCGAATTCGATGTGTTTCCGGTCAAGGGTACCCGTGGCAGCGCCTTCCAATAAATCGACAAAATCGGATTGGATGCGCAGCATCACAACCTCGGTTTCGGGATCTCCCATTCTTACGTTGTATTCAATTACATACGGTTCTCCGCCGACATTGATAAGCCCGAAAAAGATAAATCCGTTGTATTCGATGTTTTCATTCTGAAGCCCGATAATGGTTGGCCGTATGATGCGCGATTCCACCTTTTCCATAAATGCGGGAGTAACAAACGGCACGGGAGAAACAGCGCCCATCCCGCCGGTATTCAGGCCCGTGTCGCCTTCGCCAATACGTTTGTAATCTTTTGCTTCGGGAAGTATTTTGTAATTTTTCCCGTCGGTAATAACAAAAACCGACACTTCAATGCCACTGAGGAATTCTTCGATGACCACTTTCCGGCTGGCATCGCCAAATTGTCCGCCTAACATTTCTTTCAGTGAATTTTCAGCTTCTTCCAGGGTATTGACGATTAAAACGCCCTTACCGGCAGCTAACCCGTCGGCTTTCAAAACATAGGGAGCGCTGAGTGATTGCAAAAACCGGAACCCTTCTTCGGTGTTACCGGCTGAAACCGTGAGATAGCGTGCTGTTGGAATCTGCTGGCGTTGCATAAAATCTTTGGCGAAATCCTTGCTTCCTTCGAGCAATGCACCGGCTTTTTTGGGGCCAACTACCTTTATGTTTTGAAACTCCGGGTCGGCAGCGAAAAAGTCATGAATTCCCTCCACCAGTGGTGTTTCGGGCCCAACCAGCATCAGATCGATTTGATTTTCGAGGGCGATTTTTTTAATTTTCTGAAAGTCGCACACGTCCGTATCGAGGTTGGTTCCAAGTTCGGCAGTCCCGGCGTTTCCCGGAGCAAAAAAGAGACAGTTGACCCGCGGGCTTTGACTGATTTTCCAGCCCAGGGCATGCTCACGCCCGCCGGAACCGATTATCAAAATATTCATCAGGATATGGTTTAAAAATTCAAGGGTGAAGATAAGTTTTTATTTATTTGTATTCAAACCCCACCGGTTTTTGAGTCTTCCTATCCGATGATTTATTAACAAAAATGCCGGTTATCCTTTTGCGATCCCGGCATTCTGAAATGAATATTTTATGTAATTACATGGCGTTGTATTTTTCGAAATAGGCTTGCAGCGAACTGCCAATCTTTTTCGACAATTCTGTATCGCCGGCCAACCTTACCATCCGTTCCATCTTTTGCAGGAAGAACATATTTCGCTGGATTTCTTCGCTTATGTTTTGGGTATTGACAAATTTGCGGTCTAACGACAGGTAATAACTCAGTTCGTTATCGAAAATACCAAAAGCTTCTTCCACCATGGCTTTCCCTTTTTCCACGGCGCCGGCGTTAAAGTAACTTTCGGCCAGTTCCATGGCAAAATACTCGTATTGAACGATTTTGTTGGGAATCAGCTCAAGGCAGCGATCGATAACTGCAATCGCCGAGTCTTTTTTACCTTCCTGAATGAGGGCTACGGCAAGCCGGTTAAAACTGTTCCGGATGTTGGTCATCATCCGGAGGTTGTTTTCGTCGATGTAGATATTGGGATCGTTCATATTGCCGTATTTGAACTGGTTCATCAGGTTGTCGTACATCAGGTCGGAAGCAACGGTTCCAAAAGCTATGGATTGAGGTTCACTTTCCGATTTTATCGGAACAAGGCGATAAGCAAAACCTTCATTCTGAAAATAATTCTGGAGGTTCATGTATTTGTTGCTCCCCACGGTAATGGCCCAGTAAATGGGGCGTTCCCAGTTATTGGTGGCCAGCATGTCCAGAATCATCATTTCATCTTTTGCAATATAGCTTCGGTTCGAAAGGTCGATGGTAATGGTATCCACAATTTTGTCGTAATCCTGTGGACGGACAGCTTTATGGCGGATGACGGCTTCCTTGTCCACTTTAAAGCTCAGAATTTTTTTGGGAAGATAAGCCGCATTGTCGGCCTGTTGTAATTTAGTGGCGGGATTTTCATCGGCAACAAAACCGATGGCTTCTGTTAACCCGATGGAATTTCTGGTAATTCGCGGATCATCGAGAAGATATATTACATCGCGGGTTCCCTGCCGGTATTTTTCGGGGGTCATGGTGAATTTCACCGGTTCCGAATCATAGGCTTTCCGGCGCATTTGGTCGATATACCAATCGGTCTGGAAATAGCTCAGGTTGCAGACCCTTGTGTCGGTCCGCACACCTTCCACTTCCTGGTTGTACCAGAGCGGAAACGTGTCGTTGTCGCCGTTGGTGAAGATGATCCCGTTGGGCTGGCAGGTTTTCAGGTAGTTGGCGCCCAGGTCGCGGGCAGTGTACCTTCCCGAGCGGTCGTGGTCGTCCCAGTTTTCGGCAGCCATAATTCCCGGGACAAGTACCAGGGCGGCCAATCCGGTTATTCCGGCGGCAACAGGTTCGGGTATGTATTTTTTAAGGGCTTCAGCCAGGTACATGACTCCCAGGCCAATCCAGATGGCAAAAGCATAAAATGATCCGGCGTAGGCATAATCGCGTTCACGCGGCTGGTGCGGGTATTGGTTCAAATAAACCACAATGGCCAGCCCGGTCATGATGAACAGAAGGAAGACCACCCAGAGCCCTTTTTTCCCTTCATCTTTTTTACGGTATTGATAAATAATCCCCAGAATTCCTAAAATCAACGGGAGGAAATAGTAGGTATTTCGGGCTTTGTTTCGGGCCAGTTTGTCGGGGAGGTTGTCCTGGTCGCCCAGGCGCATTTCGTCAATGAACTTGACGCCGCTCAGCCAGTTTCCGTTTAATATGCCACCGTGACTTTGAAAGTCGTTTTGCCGGCCAACGAAATTCCACATGAAATACCGGAAATACATGTGGTTTACATGATAACTGAAAAAGAAACGCATGTTTTCGGCGAACGTGGGTTTGATAATGGTTTCCATTTCACCCCGCTCGTTCCGGAACTGTATTTTTCTTCCTTTGATTTTTCCCCATTCCTGGTAATCTTCGGCATGGAAATCTTCCATGGTACTCCACATACGCGGGAAAAAGCCTTTGAACCGGTCGTCGTAATTGGGAATTACCCGATAATTGGTAATTACATATTTACCGTCGATGGCCGAATAAACCGGTTTCCCCTGGCTGTAACGTTCCTGAACATCTAACGGCGAGTTGTAATATTGCCCGTAAAACAAGGGCCGGTCACCATATTGTTCGCGATTCAGGTAACTCAGCAGCGAAAAGGCATTGTTCGGGCTGTTTTGGTCCATGGGTGGTTTGGCCGACGAGCGGATAATAATCAGCGCAAACGACGAATACCCCAGCAGGATGACGGTAACCGCCACAATGACGGTATTCCACAATACCAGTTTCTTTTTCGTGGTATAATAAATTCCAAATACAATGGCAGCAATAATGACGGCGATATAAAAGAGAAGGCCGGAGTGGTAAGGTAACCGGAATGAGTTGACAAACAGCAGTTCGAACCATGATCCGATGGTGAAAACACCGGGTATAATCCCGTACATCACCAAGGCAAGCAAAAGTACCGAAACAGCAAGCGCTCCGACAATTCCTTTGCGGGTGGTGGTATATTTTCTGAAATAGTAAACAAAAACGATGGCCGGGATAGCCAGCAGGTTCAGCAGGTGAACGCCGATGGAAAGCCCCATGATGTATGAAATCAGAATGAGCCACCGGTTGGCATAGGGTTCGTCGGCAACATTTTCCCATTTCAAAATGGCCCAGAAAACAATAGCCGTTAATAACGATGAGGTGGCATACACTTCGCCTTCAACAGCCGAAAACCAGAACGTGTCGGAAAAGGTATAGGCCAAAGCGCCAACCAGCCCGGCAGCGATGATGGAAACCGTTTGTCCCGTTGTGGGTTCATCGTTCGAAACCAGCTTTTTCGCCAGGTGGGTGATGGTCCAAAACAGGAACAGAATGGTAAACGCGCTGGCCAGCGCCGACATAATATTGACCATTACTGCAGCATTTTCGGGGCCGCCTCCAAACAAGGTAAAAAACCGGCCGATGATCATAAAAAAAGGTGCCCCGGGAGGGTGTCCCACCTGCAGTTTAAACGAAGTGGTTATGAATTCCCCACAATCCCAAAAACTTACCGTAGGCTCAATGGTCATTAAATAAACAATGGCTGCAACCAGAAAACTAATCCAGCCAAACAATAAGTTCAATACATGATATTTTTTCATCGGTCAATATTTTCAGTTGAAATCAAAAGGTTTTGGATGTTTAACAGTTGCGAAGATAATGGTTTTGCCTCAAACAAAAAGAACGGAACCGGTTTTTAAGTTTTTTTAAAATGGGATGTTGGAATAACTGAAATTTTCATGAAACAGGTGATTGCATCAGAAAAATTCCGGAAACCATTCTGCCGGTATCAATGCCGTCTCTCCGTGCCGAGAAATATTTTTCGTGTTTGAAAAACGAACATTCCCCGGATATTTCAATGTTTTCATGTTTTAGTCCACATCCAAGCAATATCCGGCGGTTGGCTTCCCAAAGGTTGAAATGGTATTTCCCCTGTGCATTTTTTTGAAGGGTTTGGCCGGCATCCGGGATATTTTGATTGACCAGGCTGACTACTTCGTCGCCCACTTCGTAAATTCCGGGGCTGATGGAGGGGCCAATTAACGCAAGAATATTTTGAGGCGACGACTGATAACCTGAAATCATTTTCTGAACGGCTGCTTCCGCAATTTTTGTTACCGTCCCGCGCCAGCCGGCATGAATGGCCGAAATCACATTTTCTGCCGGGTCGAAAAGCAGGATGGGAACGCAATCGGCGGTTTGCACACAAAGGCAAATCCCGGGACGATTGGTTACCAGTGCATCAGTTTCCCGGATTTCCTGCGAAGGAATCTCTGAAATTTCGGCTACACAACAGGTATGTGTTTGCCGCGGGAAAACCAGTTGCTGCGGCTCAATTCCCAGAATTTTGGCCAGTTGCTGCCGGTTCTCCCGGAATATTTCAGGTGTGTCGCCAGTAAAACGCGGCGATCGGGCTTCAAAGGTTTTTTTGGTTGTTGTAAAGGCCAGCAAGTTTTTGTACGGCTGAAATATTTGGTATTCAAGCAGGTTGTCTATTTTATTCATGTTCCCGCAATAAATGGTTCAGTTTTTCCTTATCAGTTAATGTAACCGTTTTTCGTTCAATTTTTATCATTTCGCCCAAAACACGCGCCAGTGAAGGGCGGGTTACACCAAACAACTCAGCCAATTGTTGCTGGGTATGGCTAAGTTCGACCGAGTGATATTTATCACCTGCCAGGGTTAGCAGAAAGTGGGCTACCTTTTCCCTGATGGTTTTGAAATTCAGGAACTGAAGTTTTTGCGTTAAGAACTGGGTCCGCGAAGAAATATTGTTCAGGTAGTTTTCGAGAATCTGACCATTCATCTGCAATAATCTTAGAAATTCAGGAACCGGTACTGAAAGGATTTTTACATTGTTATTGGCAGTTACTGTAACGGGGAATTTATTTCCTTTTCCGAAAAGAAATGCAGTTGCCAGCGGCAGTGGGGCTTCCACGTCTTCAATTTTGATGGTTTTCCCCGAATAGTCAATCATTTCGCCACGGACACACCCGTCAAGCACGATAAAAAGATTGTTTACCTTTTCGCCCGAAACGGCAACTACGTCGCCTTTTGAAAATTTTTTAACCTGAAAATGAACTTTGCTGAGCAGCTTATGCAGTTCATCTTCAGATATTCCTTTAAATACTGGGCATTGCCCCAGCAACTGGTAATTGATCATTTAAGTCGTATTGTAACAATTGGTACAATTCAATTAACGCCACAAATATATTTTTGTTTTGTAAAAATGAAGACGATGTTACGGGAAATAGTAAAAATTGACGAAGAATTGTGCAACGGATGCGGGATTTGTATTCCGAACTGCCACGAAGGAGCCATCCAACTGATTGAAGGGAAAGCGCGCTTAATCAGCGAGTTAATGTGCGACGGATTGGGAGCCTGCCTCGGGCATTGTCCGCAGGGCGCCATAACTATCGAAAAGCGGGAAGCGGACGAATACAACGAAGAAGTGGTGATTGCCCAAATGATTAAACAAGGCAAATCAACAGTTTTTGCACATCTGAAACATTTGCAGGATCACGGGGAAACCGGTTACCTGAATACGGCGCTGGATTACATCAGGGCAAACCGCGAATTGATGCCATTCCAAATCAGCGAGGTTCACGAATTGTTGCATGGCAGTAACAATCAAAACAAGCCGCAATCATCCGGTGTTGGCTGTGCCGGTTCGACTCAGCAAACGTTTCAGGCTGCCGGCTTTCAAATGGCGGCCCCCGAACCCGAAATACAGTCGGCATTAACACACTGGCCGGTGCAAATGCACCTGATTAACCCGGCGGCTTCGCATTTCCACGGCGCCGATTTATTAATGGCTGCCGACTGCGCTGGGTTCGCCTATGGAAATTTTCATAACGACTTTATAAAAGGGAAAAAAGTGGTCATTGCCTGCCCGAAACTCGACCAGGGAAAAGACATTTACATTCAGAAACTGACCCGCCTGATTGACGACGCGCGGATAAACACCATTACGGTAGTCATTATGGAAGTTCCGTGTTGCAGCGGGTTAACACAAATGGTTCGGATGGCGGTTCAAATGGCTTCCCGGAAAGTTCCCGTTAAAGAAGTGATGATTAGCATCAGGGGCGAGGTGTTGACAGAAGAATGGATTTAAGAAGTTATTAAAATATTTTGTGGAACAAAACCGAAGTGGATTTTTGGTTTTATAGTTGATGCCCGTTGAAAAACGGGTGCTTTTTTTTGCCGGATTATAAAAAAAAACCTGCCTCGCGGGCAGGTCCTTCCAACAACTCAATCCTTATTTTCTTTTTTTCCGAAGGAAAAAGAAAGCTGCTGCTGCAACTACAACAACAACGATGATGATGATAACTAATGTGTTTGACCCTGATTTTTCGGCTTCTGCCATTAATCCCTGTTCCATATACGAACTGTCCTGTACATTCAGGTTGTCGATATAGGTTCCTCCATCCTGGGCCATTAAACGGATTGGCAAGCTAAAAATGTTCAGTGTAATAATTGCCAGTAAACTTTTCAATGCTTTCATTGGTATTCATTTTAAATTTATAATTGATTCATTCAGTTTCTCTTTCACTGCTGCAAGTAACGATGCTGCCGGTTCATAACGCGGATTTATTTTCAATAATTCATTTAACGCAGCCAACGACTTTTTATATTCATTTTCGGTGAAATATTTTTGAGCTTCGAGTAAATAAAATGGTTCATAAAAGGGATAAATACTTTTTCCCTTTCCCAGATTTTCCTGTATTCCAAAAGAGCAATTTTTGAGACATTCCCTTTCTTTACGGCATCCGCTGCCACGTCCCCGCATATCTGTCCTGCCCTCATGGCATATCCTATCCCGGACTGGCCTGCAGCTCCTCCAACCACCATTATTCCATCCGTTATATACTCCCCGGGTATGGTTACGATAGGGTCTCCTCCGGAAAGTTTTCTGACAACCTCTATTTCTTCAAGCCCTTTAAGCTTTTTAAAACGCTCTACCCAGGCATCCAGGTAAGGGGTCCTTTCCGCACCTGCGCACATAAGCACCGATAGCTGCGTTATTGCCTCCCCTGGGCGCATATGTCGTTTTCCAGCCAGGGGCATGGTTCCCGACATAATACTCAAACATTTCAGGTTTACCCAGTCCTGGAGCTCTTATGTCCAGCTCGGTTCCCCAGGCGATATCTTCAGGGTATTTCATTGTTTTCAAACCCAGAAGAGAAGCCATTTTCGAATTGATGCCGTCAGAAATTATTACAAGTTTCGACCTGAACCTCCCGGCAGAAGTGCTGACAGCAAATTCCTTTCCTTCTCTCCAGATATCCTTTGCTTCGATTCCTGTCCTGATATCAACACCGATTTTAGCGGCTTTCTCTGCATAAAACCGGTCAAACTTTGTCTTGTCAATGGAATAGCCGGGAGTTTCCACTATTACTTCGTGTCCTTCCGGGGAGATGATTTTCATCCCTTTGAGGTGGTGAACAACATAAGATGCGTCTGCCTTTTCTCCGCACCTGTCAAGCATTCCCTTAAAAAAAGAATTTGCAGGGTGGGGTGGATTCCCTATCTCTTTTTTCCTTTCGAGCAAAAGCACATCCGCACCTT
>CAZHKI010000092.1:0-7577 GCA_964533365.1 uncultured Maribellus sp.
TCCAGAAGATCGGAATTAGTGCCCAATGCGGAAGAGTTTAATCCTGAAGATTTTTATGCCGATGAAGACATGGTAATAACCATATCTCATCTTGGATATATCAAACGGACACCTCTTACAGAATTCCGCACTCAGGGAAGGGGAGGAGTTGGCTCAAAAGGCAGTTCAACCCGCGACGAAGATTTCCTGGAACAAATATTTGTTGCATCAATGCACAACACATTGTTGTTGTTTACTGAAAAAGGAAGATGCTACTGGCTGAAAGTTTACCAGATTCCTGAAGGAACAAGAGCTTCCAAGGGCCGGGCTATTCAGAACATTATGAATATTGGAGCTGACGACAAAGTCCTGACCTTTATTAATGTTAAAACACTTGCCGATGCTGATTTTATCAATAATAATTATATTATACTGGCAACAAAAAAAGGAATTATTAAAAAAACAACTCTGGAAGCTTATTCACGGCCACGGCAAAACGGTGTTAATGCCATCACCATAAAAGATGGTGATCAATTGCTCGAAGCCCGTCTGACCAACGGTGAAAGTGAAATTATGATTGCTGTCAAATCGGGTAAAGCCATTCGTTTCAACGAAAAAACAGTACGGCCAATCGGGCGCACTGCATCTGGTGTCCGGGGTATCACCCTTGGAAATGACAACGATGAAGTAATTGGCATGGTTTGTGTCAATAATCCTGATGAAGACATTCTTGTTATTTCGGCCAACGGCTATGGAAAACGTTCTAAAATTGATGATTACCGCATTACCAACAGGGGCGGGAAAGGCGTAAAAACCATTAATATCACGGAAAAAACCGGTGATTTGATTGCTGTTAAAAATGTTTCAAACAGCAACGATTTAATGATTATTACCGAAAACGGACTTACAATCCGACTGGCTGTCAGTGCAATATCTATTCTTGGCAGGGCGACACAAGGAGTTAGGTTAATCAATCTGAAAGATGAAGATCGCATTGCATCAGTAGCCAGAGTTACTGTTGAAGAGTCGGAAGATGAAGATTCTGAAGCTGAAGAAGGAATCAGTGAAGATTTTATTGATAGTGAGGATAATAACCTGAACTGAAAATTAATAAGTTATTATTAAAACAGCTATTTGATTAAAACCAATATTCGTATATTTTTGTATTTAAAATTTAATTATTAAATCCATTGAATAATGAAAAGAACAATAATTTTACTAACCTTTATGATCGCTGTAAGTACTGCATTTGCACAGAAAGGCAAAGTAACCAGCGCATTGACATTGAAGGATACCGGAAAATTGGATCAAGCCCTGGAAGCTATCAAGGAAACCATTGATCCATCGAATGACAAAGCAGAAAAAAGTATCGACTGGCCAAGAACCTGGGAAGTAAGAGGTGAAATTTTTCAGGCAATTTATCAATCAAAAGACGATAAATTCAAAAAGCTCAGTGAAGATCCCCTAACGGAAGCTTTGAATTCATATAAGAAAGCATTGGATTTGGATGCCGGCAATAAATTCTCAAAAAGTTTGAAAATTAAATTGACTCTTTTAACCAATGACCTTCAAAATCAGGCAGTTCAGGCTTTTAATGATGAAGATTATCCCAAAGCACTGAAATCATTCGAACAAGTTTTGGAGATTAACAGTTTACCAGTGGTTAAAGCTGATAATCCACAAGCTGTTGATACTGTTATTATTTTTAATACAGGTTTGGCTGCCTACAATGCCCAAAACTACGACAAAGCCATTAGTTATTACAAGGAAGCTGCCAAATATGGTTATAATGAGGCCAGAACCTACAGCTTAATTGCCAGTTCTTTTGAACAAAAAAATGATACCATTGGAGCTTTGGAAATCCTGAAAGAAGGCTTTGGAAAATATCCTGAAGATAATGGCATTTTGACCAGCATGATTCAGATTTACCTGAATCTAAACAAAACTGAAGAAGCCATGAAATATCTGCAAATGGCAATAGAGCAGGATCCTAATAATGCAACTTATTATTTTGCATTAGGAACTTTATACGAAAAAATTGATGATGAAGAAAACGCCATCAAAACGTATGAAAAAGCAATCAGTGTTGATCCAAAATTCTTCAATGCTTATTATAATTTGGGCGCATTATACTATAATAAAGGTGTAAAACAAATTGAAATAGCCAACAAGGTTCCAGCCAACGACAATGAAAGATATGTTGAAGAAACAAAAAAAGCAGATATCTGGTGGGAAAAATCTTTACCATTCATGGAAAAATGTTATGAAATCAATCCTGAAGATTCCATCACGCTTGAATCATTAAAGAATCTTTATTACAGGATGAAAAAAATGGAAAAATACAACGAGATACTTGAAAAATTAGGACAATAAAACTATAATTAATTAAGGAGGGATTTCCCTCCTTTTCTTTGTTATATTTAATTTAACATAATATCAATTATAGGACAAAGTTATTTTTTCATTTTTGAGCGGATTAGGATATTATTTATGAATTATTTATGAATACCGGAGGATCAAAATACTGATGTCATCTGACTGTTCTGTTTCTCCTTTAAATATCGCCAAACTATTCTCAATTTTTTGAACAATTTCATTTGGCCGGCAACCAGCTAAATGACTCAGATTTTCTTTAAACCGTTCAATACCAAAATGAAATTTGTTTGAATCCTGTAATTCTGTTACGCCATCGGTATATAAAACTAATGTGTCGTTTTTCTCGATTTTTATTCTTGATTCTGAATATTCTTTATCCGGGTAAAGTCCAAGTGGCAATCCATGTGAATGTTCCAATTCGTGAATTTCACCGTTTGGTTTTAATAACAAAGCTGTGGTATGGGCTGCATTACAATAATTCAAGGTGTGGGTTTTCAGGTTAAGAACTCCCAGAAAAAGTGTTAAAAAAAACTGATGCTGATTGTTTGTGTATAGTTCTTTATTTGCTTTATTTACAATGCTTTTAGCTTTTTTGACATTCGCATTACCTTTGATTATGGTTTGAGCAATACTCATAAAAAATGCAGCCGGTATGCCTTTCCCCGATACATCACCAATGCTGATGACAAGGTTGTCTTTATCCAATAAAAAATAATCATACAAATCGCCGCTGACGATTTTGGCCGGTTTGTATAAAGTAAACAAATCAATATCCGTGCGATCTGGGAAAGCAGGATAATCTGTTTTAATCAAAATTCTTTGAATTTCAGATGCTTGTAGTAAGTCTTCCATTCTGCTTGAGCTTCTTTTCTGTTCCTGGGCATGGCTCTCATTATATCTGTCAAATCGCGTTTTCAGATTTTTTAAACTTTCTGAAACCAGTTTTACTTCGTTAAATGTATCCACTGAATAATCATCGGAAATGATGCTAAACTTTTTTAGTTGCGTTGTTACATGACTCAATGGTTCAACCATTTTATTTGTAATCAGGGTTATCAAAAAATATACAGTAAGAATTCCGATGACGGAAATGAGCAGAAGCCAAAGAATGTTTTGATAAAGTGGACTGAATAATTCGTCATAAGGCATGATAAAAATCAAGGTCCAGTGGTTTTCGTGGATTGGCATATAATAAACCCAGCTCTTCTCATAATTTAGAATCTCAGGATGAACAATCATCGAACCCTTTTTTTGTTCAGATACTATTTTTTGTAAAATGGTAAGTTCTTTTTGGGGTACAATTTTTTTTGGCAATGAAAAAATATTCCGGTTTAATATCCATTCTTTTCGCGGATGTGTAATATAATCACCGTTCTCTGTGATGAGAAAAGCAAAGCCCCTTTCTCCAATTTTTATTGAATTAATGGAATCATTCAAATTCAGTAACGATAGTTCGCAGATAACGTCACCGGCATATTCTTTTTCATTTTGCCCGTCAATCCATTGAATTGGGTGATAAAATGACACCAAAACATCATTATTTTGCAAACTGCGAAAAGGCTGGCTCCAGTTTGGTTTTCTTTCTTTGGTAATTTTCTGAACTTCTTCACTGAATATCATTTCAAAATTTATTTTTTGAAACTGAATAGCTCCGTTTGACCTGGAAGCCATAAACCGGCGATGTGGTTGGCCAGTTACCGACGAATCAATTTGAACATAAATAGAATTAATAAATGGATATTTTTGCATTACACACGATAACAGCATTTCTGCTTTGTTGTGTGCATTATAAAAAAGTATTTGTTGCGAAAGGTTCGACGATACCTCACTTGTAGTTACTACAAGTTTCTTAACTTGAGCAGTTATTTTTGTGCTCTCTCCAATTGCCTTGCTCTCAATGTGTTGTCGCATGGTGCTTCGATTGAAAAGGTAGGAAATGGTTATAAAAGCGACAAATACACTAATAACGGCAAGAGAAATATAGATACCCAACTGATATGCTATCGATTTATTAAACATATTTCGAACCTTGTTTACTGTAAACACAATTTAAGGATTATTTTTTTAAATCATAAACGATATTAAAAAAACGATTGCATTTATATGTAAAAAACGATTGACTAATTGGGATTGTTTATTTTTGGGGACAGTTTCTTTTTAATTATGATACCCCGTTTGAGTTTTTAGTTTTTTAAAATATATTACTGGTAATTCTTTAATTTTTAGGTTTTCATGGTTAAACCAAACCGTCAGTAACCGTTCGCCGATAAATCCGAAAATTCGCTGCTGGTATCCGGTGTAGTTTTCCAGATTTATTCTTTTTTCAAATTCAAACAGCACCGAAAACAACCAGTTCATCAGCTTCTCAAAATGTTGCTCTTTTAGGATAAACATATTATTTGCATATAACCTACTACTGTTCAATGTTGTATGGAAAGATAACAGGTATTCCGGGTGTTTCGATTCAATAATTTCTTCGATGATTTTTAAATCGTTGAGGTTATGGTATCGCCTGTAGTGCTCTTTAACGCTATATTTCAATTTTCTTTGTACAGGAAGAATTGCATCATAATTTTGGAAAACAGCCGATACTTCTGTTTCGTTTAAAATTCTTTTCCCAAAGCGCTCAATGTTGTTAGTATATATTATACCATGTCTTTTTTTATGCAATCCCAGAAAAAAATAAATCATCCTCTTGACGGTCATATCAAAGGGTTCTTTTTTCAATGTGAAATATCGCCGGTAATGACAGGTCCCGGTAATTTCCTGTTTTGTGTTTTTCCATATATCGGGCAATAAATGTTGCCGTCAATGGGAATTTCCGTGTCTTTGTAATAAAAACTGTAAATGCAGATCTTTTTTGGATTGTCCATGTATTTTGTAATAAAAGCAACGACCACGAGAACTATTTCAACTTTAGCAGATGAAATGGATTTTCATGGTCGTTTCTGTAGGTCAAAAAAAAATATCTTATGTATTCATTGCGCCACAAACGTGGATTACCTGTCCGCTGACATACGTTGACAGATCGGAGGCAAGGAAGGTAGCCACGCCGGCAACTTCTTCGGGAGTACCGCCGCGTTTCAGCGGAATGGAATCTTCCCAGGCTTTGCGGGCGTCTTCCGGAATTTTGGCTGTCATTTCGGTGATGATAAATCCCGGTGCGATGGCATTCGAACGAATTCCGCGTGAACCAAGTTCCCGGGCAATGGATTTGGTAAATCCGATAATCCCGGCTTTCGATGCCGAATAGTTGGCCTGTCCGGCATTTCCGCTCACTCCAACCACCGAACTCATGTTGATGATGGAGCCTGCGCGTTGTTTAAGCATGGTTTTCTGAACGGCTTTTGTAAAATTGAACACCGATTTCAGGTTCACATTGATGACGGCATCCCACTGGGCTTCAGTCATTCGCATCAGAAGCGTGTCTTTTGTAATCCCGGCATTATTCACCAAAATATCGACGCGTTCAAAATCGTTGACCATGTCATTTACTACCCGTTCGGTGTCATCGAACTTACTGGCATCCGAGGCGTAGCCTTTTGCTTTAATTCCCAGCGCGTTTAATTCGGCCTCTGTTGCTTTCATATTTTCATCTTCGAAAAGGTCGGTAAAGGCTACATTACAACCTTCCTGAGCAAATTTGATGGCAATGGCTTTTCCAATTCCACGGGATGCTCCCGTGATAATGGCTGTTTTTCCTTCAAGTAACTTCATAGTTAAAATTATTTGTTGCGCAAATATACCTTTTCTTCGTTTTGGACGAATAATTGTTGCCCTTTATTCCGGTTTTCATCATGCTGGGAAACAGTTTCTGTCCAAAGTTCAACCATATGGTTGGAACTTTCAAAACAGTTCCTTTTCGAGGAGCGCCATCACTTCACCGGCTTTTCCTTTCAGGTAAATATCGGTTATTTGCCCGGTAAATAACGATTTTTCGGGATTGATTTCGATGATGGTTGCCCCGTTTTGACAGGCTTCGCGGGGCACAAACGATGCCGGCGCCACTTCTCCCGTCGAGCCGATAATAAGGCACACCTCTGCCCTATGGGCGTCGGCAAACGACTGCGAATAGGCTTCCGGGGGAATTCCTTCACCGAAAAAAATAAAATCAGGTTTGAGGATTTTTTTGTCGGCAGGGCATCGTAGAGGAATATTTTTCATATCGAAATCTGTTGCCGGATAAACTTTTCCGCATTTGAGGCATTTTAGTTTTTTCGAATTTCCGTGGAATTCACGCACGGTTTTACTCCCTGCTTCCAGGTGCAGGTTATCGATATTCTGCGTAATCACCGAATCAAGCAGTCCGGCCTGTTCCATCCGGGCTAAAACCAGGTGGGCTTTATTCGGTTTTGCTCCGGCAAAAAAATCGTAAAAGATTTCCCGGATGTAATACCAGCACTCTTCCTGGTGCTGAAGATAATAGTCCAAATCGAGGACTTTCGGGTCGTACTTGTTCCACAACCCATGTTCTCCGCGGAACGGAGGAATTCCGCTTTCGACCGAAATTCCAGCACCAGTGAAGGCAATGGTAAACTTCGACTGTTTTAAAATTTTTGCAGCTTCTTTTACCAAAAAGTCCATAAAACGAATATTATTGACGTTGTTTCCCGGTTAAAACTAATCAAAATATTGACTTATCTTTGTAAAAAGAATTCGAATAATGCTTGATCAGTCTACTATTTGCGCCATTTCAACATCGCCGGGAGTTGGCGCTATTGCGGTAATCCGCCTTTCGGGAAGCGATGCAGTTGTTGTTGCCGACAAAGTTTTCCAAAGTCCAAAAAAGGACAAAAAACTGGCAGATCAGCAGCCCAACACGCTCCATTTCGGGCAGATTATTTACAATAACGAAGTTGTCGACGAAGTGGTTGTTGCCCTTTTCAGGGCGCCACATTCGTTTACCGGCGAGGATATAGTTGAAATCTCGTGCCACGGTTCAGTCTTCATTCAGCAAAAAATTCTTGAAGTGATGATTGAAAACGGGGCACGAATGGCACTTCCTGGAGAGTTTACCCAGCGCGCTTTTCTGAACGGAAAAATGGATTTATCACAGGCTGAAGCGGTTGCCGATGTGATTGCTTCGTCGAATGCAGCAGCACACAAACTGGCGATGAACCAGATGCGTGGCGGTTTTTCGAAGGAAATCAACGATTTGCGAGAACAACTGCTCCATTTTACTGCCATGATTGAACTGGAACTCGATTTCAGCGAAGAGGATG
>CAZHKI010000092.1:7587-10399 GCA_964533365.1 uncultured Maribellus sp.
CGATCGCACCGAACTGCGAAAATTAACCGTAAAAATTGAAACGCTGCTGCGTAAGCTGAAAAATTCATTCCATCTCGGGAATGCCATTAAAAACGGAATTCCGGTAGCGATTGTTGGTGAAACCAATGTTGGGAAATCAACACTGCTGAATGCACTGTTGAACGAGGACAAAGCCATTGTTTCCGATATTCACGGCACCACCCGCGATGTGATTGAAGATGTGGTGAATATTCACGGCACGGCTTTCCGATTTTTTGATACGGCCGGCCTCCGCGAAACCACCGACCATATTGAAACGCTGGGCATCGAACGGACTTACAATAAACTGGAACTTGCCGCGGTGGTTCTGCTGGTAGTTGATACCCACAACCCCTATCCGATTGTTTTTGAACGAATTAACAAAATCAGGAAACGGCTCAGCAACGACCAGAAACTGATTATTGTGGCCAATAAAATCGATGCCGGAAAACAGGAAACCATCCAGCAACTGGAGATTCTGGATCTTACCGACGATGAAAAGCTGGTTTTTATTGCAGCTAAACGGAAAAAACACCTCGACGAACTGATTGATTTAATGATCCACTCTGTGAACATTGAAGCAGCTGCCCATGAAGATGTTATTGTTACAAACGCACGCCACTACGAAATCCTGAAAAATGCGCACGAAGCAATTGTCCGCGTACAAAGTGGTCTGGACGGAGGGATAACCGGCGATTTTCTGGCACAGGACATCCGCGAATGCCTGCATTATTTAGGTGAAATAACCGGCGAAATTACAACACACGAAGTGCTGGGGCATATTTTTAAGAATTTCTGTATCGGAAAGTAACCGGTTTATTTAAAAATTTCAGCAATTTCATCTGCAGTTACATTTCCGAAATAATCCGTAAGATCAACCGATTGAAGGATTTGTTGAATGGCGCCGGTTTCGTGTTTGATTCCTTTGAACTTTTCTTCCAGTTCCTCGATGGGTTTTGATGCAAAAAAATCACCAAAAATCTTTACTTTTTGAATGATGCCCTTTTTTACATCCATGTGGACTTCGATAAATCCGGCAGGAACTTTTATGGCTTTATTAAAATTATATTCGGGCGAAAATCCAAAATTCCAATCCCAGGTACTATACTTTTCTTCTGCAAGTTTATTTATGCCTTCAATTTCTTCTTCTGTAAGACGGTAAATTCTGCCGGAATCACAATTTTCTTCCAGTATTTGCCGGATTAACAATTTCTTAAACGATTCAACAGTAGTTCCTTCCGGTAAATATTCAATCAAATTGGTAACCCGGGCACGGGCAGATTTAATAGCTTTGTCTTTAAACTTGAGCGGATTAACTTTCAGTGCTTCACTTAAAACTTTCATCTCCGAATTCAGCAAAATGGTTCCGTGCTGAATCATTTTGCCGTTTCGGGCCAGTTTGGCATTTCCGCTGAATTTCTTTCCTTCCACCAGCAAATCATTCCGCCCTTCCAGCCGGGCAGGTACATTCAGTTTGTTTAACAAATCCACCACCGGTTGTGTGAATTTCGAAAAATCAGAAAAATCATGGTCGCCCTGCGGAATGTGAAATGAAAAGTTCAGGTTTCCCAAATCGTGATATACTGCTCCGCCTCCCGACAACCTGCGAACTACTTTTATGTTGTTCCGGGTTACATAATCAAGATTGATTTCTGCCAGGGTATTCTGAAATCTACCCACAATAATGGAAGGTGAATTTACATACAGCAGAAATAATTCTTCGTCAGGATATTTATGAAGTAAAAATTCTTCGGAAGCAATATTAAACCAGGCATCGTTTGATGGAGAATCGATAATCAGCATAAATGTAATTTTTTGCAAAAATAGGAAGTTTTGGAAACCAGGCCGAATGAATTTCGTTTCATCCTGCTTTTGTTTAACGAAAGAACCGGCGCGGACTATTAAATTTGAACATGAAACACCGGATTTAAAGGGCTTGGAATACCAGATTTTATGTATTGGAACCAGGTAAAAACTAAAAATTAGAAACAGGGAACAAGCTTTTATATGTATTTTTGTTGCGTTTAAAACCAGATATCATCGAATTATCATGGATGTAAAAAATAAAATCTGGCTGCCTGCCGAATGGGAACAACAATCGTTTCTGCAACTCACATTTCCACACGAAAACAGCGACTGGAAATATATGCTGAAGGAAGTTTCACAATGTTTCGCTGAAATTATTTCCGTTGCTGCCCGCTTTCAGGATGTACTGGTGGTTTGCGACGATGTGGAACGGGTCAAATCTTTTTTCGTTTCTACTGAAAACATCTGGTTTGTTCACGCTGAATCGAACGACACGTGGGCACGCGATCACGGCGGAATTACTGTTTTAGAAAATGGCCAAGCTGTCGTCCATGATTACATTTTCAATGGCTGGGGCAATAAATTTGAAGCCGGTCTCGACAATCAAATCACCAAAAAACTGGTTGAAAAAGGAGTTTTTCAAAATGGCAGGCTGGAATCGTTCAACCTGGTTTTGGAAGGCGGTTCGGTTGAAAGCGATGGAAAAGGAACCATTCTGACCACTTCAGAATGTCTGCTATCGAAAAACCGGAACGATCATCTTTCGAAAAAACAAATTGAACAGATTTTGAACGTCCATTTCGGTGCAGAAAAGGTATTGTGGCTCAATCATGGCTACCTGGCCGGCGACGATACCGATTCGCACATCGATACGCTGGCGCGCTTTTGCGATGAAAATACTATTGCTTATGTTGGTTGCAGTAACCCGGGCGACGAACATTTCGGCGCGCTTCAAAAAATGAAAAAAGAGTTGCAGCAATTTACAAAC
>CAZHKI010000093.1:0-8645 GCA_964533365.1 uncultured Maribellus sp.
GGCGTCTTCAATGATTTCGCGGATACGTGGATCGTGAAATTCGACGACCGATCCGTCGGAGATGTTGATCATGTGATCGTGCTGGAGCGTGGCAAACGCTTTTTCGAACTGGGCGATGTTTTTCCCGAACTGGTGTTTGACCACCAGTTTACAATCGAGCAGCAGGTCGATGGTATTGTACAGCGTTGCCCGGCTCACGCGGTAGTTTTTGTTTTTCATCGAGATGTAAAGCGATTCAATGTCGAAATGTCCTTCGCGCGAGTAAATTTCATCTAAAATGGCGAATCGCTCCGGGGTTTTCCGGTGCCCGTTTTTCTCGAGGTATTCGGTGAACATGTTCCTCACCGTTTCCCTGGTTTTCTGGCTATTCATATTTAAACCAATTTTAAATAGGCCTCAAAAATAGTTTTTTTTTTGATTTCTTACTTCAACACCGAAAAATTAATCGTTTAAATTTTCAATGCGCAATACACTATCGATGCCTTTTATTTTGTGTAGGCGTTCAATCAGGTTCGTTAGATCCTCCATGTTGTGAAGGTAAAGGAACAGGTCGCCGGTAAATATTCCTTCGTGGGTGTCGAATTTCACCGAGCGCATGTTGATGTTGAGTTCTTTCGAAATGATAGTAGTTACTTCGTTGACAATTCCGGTACGGTCGAATCCTTCCAGCCTTAATCGGGTGAGGAATGACTGTTTTTTGAATTTGGTCCACTCGGCGGTAATGATTCGTTCGCCTTTGCTTGAAAGGAATTTTTCAATCTCTTTGCATCCGGTTTTATGGATGATCACGTGGTCGTCGGTGCTCAAATAACCGATGACTTTTTCGCCGGGGATGGGATTGCAGCATTTGGCCAGCGAGTATGTAATGTTGTCCTGGGCTTCTTTCAGCAAAAACGGTTTTCGTTTATCGATTTTTTTTGAACCCGATTCCAGCCCGTCTTCAATCTCTTCTTCGGTTTCGTCTTTTTTCTTCCGGCTAAACGTGATATTCCAATATTTTATCAGTTTGTTTTCCGATTTTTTCCCAAGGATTTCCGGAATTTCGTTCATTTCCAGAAAACCCATTCCCACTTCGGAATACAATTGTTCTTTGTTGTTCAGGTTGTAGTGGGCAATAATTTTTTTCAGGTTGTTGGCTGTTACCGGGGCATTTTGGTTTTTCAGCGCTTCGTCCACGATTTCTTTTCCTTTGTCGATGTGTTTTTTCTGTTCCAGTTTGAATACATCTTTAATTTTAGCGTGGGCTTTTGCCGAGGTGCTGAATTTGAGCCATTCCAGTTTTGGGGTCTGGTTTTCGGATGTGAGGATTTCGATTTGGTCGCCGTTTTCGAGTACGTAGCTGGCAGGAACCAGTTTTTGGTTGATTTTGGCGCCGATGCATTTATTCCCCAGGTCGGTGTGGATTTCGTAGGCAAAGTCGATGACGGTTGAGCCTTGTGGCATGGAAATCATGTCGCCTTTTGGGGTAAACAGGTTGATTTCGGTGGAGTAGAGGTTGAGTTTAAAGTCGTCGAGAAATTCGAAGGCATCGGATTCGGGGTTTTTCAGGTGGTCGCGGATGCGTTCAATCCAGTGTTCCAGTTCGCTTTCGTAGGTGCTGATGTCTTTGTAGCGGTAGTGGGCGGCAAATCCGCGCTCAGCAATCTCGTCCATCCGTTCGGTGCGTATCTGCACTTCCACCCATTTCCCCTGCGGCCCCATTACGGTAACATGGAGCGACTCGTAGCCATTCACTTTCGGTATGGTAATCCAGTCGCGGATCCGGTCGGGTTTGGGTTTATAAATGTCGGTGACAATCGATAAAACATCAAAACACTGTCTTTTTTCCGATATTTCGGGTTTGGCTTTGATGACAATCCGGATGGCCAGTAAATCGTATATTTCGTTGAAAGTCACTCCTTTTTTTTGCATTTTCTGCCAAATGGAGTAGGTCGATTTTAACCGGTGCGAGACGGTACATTCTATTTTTTCGCTTTCCAGTTTCTCCCTGATGGGCCGGATGAATTCGTTGATCAGGTAGTTCCGTTTTTCTTCCTGGTTGTGGAGCAGATAAAGAATTTGTTTGTATTCTTCGGGGTGTTTGTATTTAAAGCTGAGTTCTTCCAGTTCGTTTTTTACGGCATATAATCCCAGCCGGTGTGCCAGTGGTACATACAGGTAAAGGGTTTCTCCCGCGATTTTCAGTTTTTTGTGGGGCGCCATCGAATCGAGGGTTTGCATGTTGTGCAGGCGGTCGGCAATTTTGATCAGGATAACCCTGACGTCGTCCGAAAGGGTCATCAGCATTTTTTTCAGGGTCAGTGCCTGGCGCGAGTCAAAATCGCCCGAAAGTTTGGTAAGCCCATCCACAATGCGGGCTACCTTTTTGCCAAACATATTTTCAATGTCGGCCACCGAGTATTCGGTGTCTTCCACCACGTCGTGCAAAAGTGAGGCAACAATGGAGGTGGCGCCAAGTCCCAGGTCTTTGGCCACAATTTTAGCCACGGAAATGGGATGGATGATGTAGGGTTCGCCCGATTTTCGCTTGATGCCCTCGTGCGCGGCATTGGCAAACCGGAACGCTTTTTCGATCCGGGCCAACCGTTCATCATCAAATTTGTTGCTGATTTCCTTCAGAAAATCTTCGTAACGGTCTTCGATATGCCTTATTTCGGCCTGCGTAAAATGCTGCACGACAGTTTGTTTTTAATAAGTAATGTTTTGAATACTGCCTTTCCCTAAAAGATCCTGAATATATAAATTCTTTCCGATACCGGCGTTTTCGCCTGCTAAAATATCACTTTTTTTGTCGCCAATTAACACCGAATTTACAGGGTCGATGTTGTATTCTTTAATCGCTTTCAAAATCAATCCCGGTTTCGGCTTCCGGCAGTTGCATTCGCCGGTGATTTCGGGCAGGTGGGGGCAATGATAAACCGCGGTGATTTCAATCCCGTGTTGCCGGAATTGAAAGTTCATCCATTCGGTCAGTTCACGGAAATCCTCTTCTGAATAATAACCGCGGGCAATTCCCGACTGGTTGGTGACAATAAAAATGAGAAATCCTTCATCGCTGAATTTCCGTGCCAAATCAAATATGCCTGGAATGAATTCAACATCTTCTTTCCTGTAAACATAGTTTTTCTCAACGTTGATCGTGCCATCGCGGTCGAGAAAAAGGGCTTTATGCAAACCGGATTGATATTTTTTTTGCAGAATCATTTTTGAGCAGATTTTACTTTTCTTCCCCTGAAAACAGAATTGGCCGGTTTCATTCAGGTTGATTCGATTTTCCCGTATTATTATTGGCAAATTTGGTTAAAATTCCGCAATTTTACCGTCCCGTCTGCAAAACGGATGAAAAACGTATTTTGCCGGCGAACATTTTCACCTTTGTTCTTCAGTTTCGTTTCTGAATTTGAAAGTATAATAAATAAAAATATTGGATCATGAAAATTCATTTGGTTTCCGGAGGATGTGGTTTTGTTGGCCGGAATATGGTAAAACGGTTGCTGAAAACAACCAGTGATACCGTTTTTGTCGTTGACGATTTGTCGATTGGCACACATCCATCCACCTGGTTTACAGAATTTACATCGAAAATGAACGGCGATCTGGAAGTCATAGGGAACGACAGCCGGTTGCTGTTCTGGAAAGGCGATTTCCGGAATTTCCTTTTTTATCTTCGCGAAAATCCGCGGTATCTTCAGGAAAAGTATCATCTCGATTTTGAGAAATTCAGCGACGTTTACCATTTTGCTGCTATTGTGGGAGGCCGCGCCAAAATTGACGGCGACCCGATGGTTGTTGCGCTGGATTTGTCGATCGATGCAGAATTTTTTTACTGGGTTTGTCAGCATAAACCCGACCGTGTTTTGTACCCCAGTTCGAGCGCGGCTTATCCGGTCAGCCTGCAATCAACCGATGGCGCCGTGGCGTTGCAGGAAAGCGATATCGATTTTAAGGGCAACCTGGGAACTCCCGATATGACCTATGGCTGGTCGAAGCTGACCGGCGAATTTCTGGCGCAGATTGCCGCCCGTCATTATGGCGTTTCCATTGTTTGCATCCGTCCGTTTTCGGGCTACGGCGAAGACCAGGATCTTTCGTACCCGGTGCCGGCCATTGCCGCCCGTGCTGCCAAACGCGAAGATCCGTTTGAAGTGTGGGGAACCGGCCAGCAGGGCCGCGACTTTGTCCACATCGACGATGTGATTGATTTCATTCAAATTCTGATGGACAACGTTTCCGACGGTACGGCCTACAACATCGGTTCAGGACGGTTGCTATCATTCATCGAAATAATCGGCGTTTTCTGCCGGATTGCCGGGTATAAACCACAAATTAAACAACTGCTGGACAAGCCGGTGGGCGTCCATTCACGCTACGCCAACATGGATTTGGTGACAAACAAATTCGGATGGAAACCCAAAATCAGCGTTGAAGAAGGGATGCTGCGCGTTTATAACGCAGCAGTGGAACGGCTGAAAAACGAAAAATAATTATGGAAAGAATCGTTTGTTTTGGCGCCGGCCCCATGTTTAAAGGCGGGTTGGCCAGTTATAATACGTCGCTGGCAAAAGCCCTCGACGCCAACGAAAATGTGGAGGTCCACATTGTTTCGTGGACACAGCAATATCCGTCGATCATCCCGCGCGACTTTATCGACCGGAAAAGCAAAACCGACCAGTTGGAAGGAACCCGCATCAAGGTTCATTATGTGACGAACTACAATAATCCGCTGACTTGGCGCAAAACCGTGAACCTGATCCGGGAAATCAATCCTTCGAAAATGATAATCCAGTGGTCGATTGCCGCACAGGGGTTGCCACTGGGCCGGATGGTCAGGATGCTCCAAAAGAAAACCGGCATTGAAATTATTTTCGATCTTCATTTTGTTATTCAGAAAGAGAACAGCAAAATTGACCGTATTTGCACCAAATATGCGCTTTCAATAGCCCGGACGGTGATTGTTCATTCGTTGAAAACCGGGAAAGAACTGGAGGCGCTTTTCCCCGCCAAAAAATTCTTTTACGTTTCGAAGCATGTTAAGCACGACGGAAGACCGGAAACGCAGATTATCAAATTGTACCACCCGGTTTACGATATGTACAAGCCCGATCCCACGTTCGATGTCAATAAAATGAAAAAGGTGTGGGGAATTAAAAAGCATGCGTTTCTGTTTTTTGGTTTTATCCGCAAATACAAAGGGCTGCATAACGCCATCAGGGCATTTGCCAAATTAGCCGAAAAGCGCGACGATGTTACGTTGCTGGTGGTGGGCGAGTCATTCTGGCAAACCCTTGATACCACCAAATTTTCAACCCGTTTGAAACAGTTTGTTTTCCGGGTGGCCAAATCGGTTTTCATGAAAAAGGATGACGACGAAAAAAATTACCGTCCGCTCGATTTGATTGACGAACTGGGTATTCGCGACAAGGTGATCCTGATGAACGATTTTGTTCCCAATGAGGATGTTCATAAATATTTCCAGCTTAGCGACGCTATTTTGCTGTATTATTTGTATGCTACGCCATCGGGTGTCGAATCGATAGCTTACAATTTCAAACTGCCCATTCTGGCCACAGCGGTTGGTCATTTCCCCGAAACGGTGAAAGACGGATACAATGGTTATCTGGCCGAGCCGGAAAATATTGAATCGATGGCCGAAGCCATGGAAAAAATCATTACTCATCCCATCCCGGGTGAAAATATTGAAGAGTCGTCGCGGGAGATGAGCTGGAGCAACTATGCCGCGGCTATTCTGGCGGATTAAAGAAATAACCCGGTTTTATTGAAAAGGCAGGTTTTGTGACTGCCTTTTTTAGTTTCTGAACTACTATTTTATCGATAGGAAAAGTGAACTCTGTGTCGTTCAGTTCGCTGATTTTAACCCAGCGGAAACTTTGTTGCCCGTTTTCCATATTGCTGAACCCGAAAGGTTTTTCGGAAACGGTGAAACAGATGTTCCCGTCGGTTTCTGCCAGGTAATAAATGCTGATGAGCTGGCTGTTTTCGTAAAACAGCGCTTTCTGGAAGAAGTCGGTGGTGTAAAAATGAACGATGTTTTTCAGTTTCTGCCCGTTGCATTCTTCGGCAATTTCACGAACCAGGCAATCAACTGTACCTTCGCCAAATTCGAGCCCGCCGCCCGGGAATTTGGTCATTTTTGTGCCAAACTGAAATTCGTCGGTTATCAGCACTTCCTTGTTTTCATTCAGAATGAGCCCGTAAACGCGGATTACAAAATTATCCGGCTGGTTCATGGTTTTGAAAGTTTTTGTCCGATAAAAGTAATAGTTTCTGTGGTTTACTATGGTTAGGATTATTGGTTTTTTTGAAAAGTGTAAAACATAAAGCTTAAATAGTGTAAGGTAAAATGCTTAAAAAATGTAAAATACACGGGTTTTTTATTTGAATCGCTGGTAATACACGACCTGAAAGTGTATGCTGCTGCCAACGATGCCGAAGTGTTTCATTACCGTGATTTTGGTGGATTGGAAGTTGATGCCATTGTTCAACAGTACGGAGGCAACTGGGCGGCTTTTGAAATAAAACTGGGCGTTGGAATGATTGAAGAGGCAGCAGCCAACCTCATTAAATTTTATCATAAAATTGATGCAGATAAAACCCCAAAGCCGTCGTCCTTAAATATTATTACAGGTACAGGAATGAGTTTTACAAGAACGGATGGGATTAATGTGATCTCACTGGCTTCTCTTGGGAAGTAACCGGTTTTCGATAAGAGCAATTATTTCGTCAGTCTGATCGGGCTCGAACCAGTTCATTAGCGGGTCGTTACGGAACCAGGTGAGTTGTTTCCGAGCGTAGCGGCGCGAGTTCCGTTTGATGAGTTCGATTGCCTTTTCCCGGGAAATATTTCCGTCGAAAAACGAAAACCATTCGCGGTAGCCTACGGTGTTCAGCGCTGTGAGGTGTTTTAACGGATAAACGCTGCGGGCTTCCTGTTCCAATCCTTCCTCCACCATTTTGTCCACCCGGTTGTTGATTCGCTGGTGCAGCAGTTCGCGGTTGCAGTTCAGCCCGATTTTGAGAATATCAAAACTGCGTTTCTTGTTTGGATTTGAACGGAACGAGGAGTAAGGTTTTCCGTCATCAGGCAGATTTCGAGCGCGTGGATGAGCCGGGCCGGATTTCGTAAATCGACCGTGGCATAATATTCCGGATCAAGTTTTTTCAGTTGCCGCCGCAGGCTTTCAATTCCTTCCTGTTCAAAGCGCAGTTTCAGCAAATTCCTTATTTCTGCATCGGCGTCGGGCATTTCGTCAATTCCTTTGCACACGGCATCGATGTATAACATGGAACCACCTACCAGAAATAGGATGTCGTGTTTTTGGAAGAGATTTTCTAAAAGTTCAATTGCCTCGGTTTCGTAACGGCTGGCATTGTATGGTTCGTGAATGGAATGGGATTGAATGAAATGGTGTTTTACAGCGGTCAGTTCGTCTTCGGAAGGAACGGCGGTGCCGGTTTTCAATTCACGGAAAATCTGCCGCGAGTCGGCTGATACAATCTCACTGTGGAAATGCCGGGCCAGTTCAATTCCCACCGTGGTTTTTCCAATTCCGGTAGGACCGGCAACAACAATCAGCGTTTTTGGCATGGTTTCTTCTTTTATCCGGCAAATAAAAGACAAAAAAAAGACTGTTCAAAACGATTTGAACAGTCTGGAAATTTCTTTCCCGAATGGACAAGTGGCCCACTCGAAAACCGTACGTTAAAAATCATCCATTTCCCCGAAGATTTTTGTGTAGTCGTCTAACTCGCCAAAATCAAGAAAGACCTCTTCTTCCTGAAGAGCCAGGACCTGGTCATTGTCGGTTGAATCTTCCCCGAGGATCTGTGCAGGGGACTTTCCCCATTGCATGGTGATTAACGGTTCAATCAGATGTTTTCCCATAATAATTCCTGTTAGTTCTATATAAAATGATCTGTCATTAAAAAAGTCGAATGTGTAAATAAGTTGCTGCCCTTTCGATTGGATCAAATCTGAAATCCTGGTTTTCTGCATGATGTGGCAGGTAGTGCTGTTTAAACCCAGGTCGAGCATTGAAATTTCCCTGATTTTTTTCCCGCGATTATCGGAAACAAAAAACGAAGCCAACTGGTGAGATTCGAATTCCAGGTTTTTCTGAATTGCGGAATGAAAGCTGAAAAACGTTGATTCGCTGTCCACTTCCATTTCCAGACAAAATTCTTTGGACTCGTGTGAAATTATTTTAAAGTGATAAATCATAACCTTTAAAATGAATTGAACTCAAATTTATAAATGAATTTCTTCAAAATCCAAGAACAAATGTTGACAGGATTTCAATTTTTGTTATCAATCATTATAAAAAAGAGCAGGATGTATTTTAATTTTGGGTTGTCAAAAAATTGATTCATAACCTTTTTCATCGTCTGATTTTTTGATTTTTTGACATCATCCTGCCTCAAAAGAGTTACTTTTAAAAAATGTTAAAAAAAATTAAGCCCGGAAATTTATCGAACAAAGTCGTCGTCTGTTCACAAAATCGCCCGGTTTTTGTCATTTTCTTTTCCGGATGTAATTCCGGGCATCTTTCGTTAACTAATAGATTTTGATTGCTAATTTTACTGAATTATCAACAAAGGCAAAAAATTGATAGGGCTTAATCTATAGT
>CAZHKI010000093.1:8655-9682 GCA_964533365.1 uncultured Maribellus sp.
GCCAGGCTGCTTTATTCGCCGAAAATTTTAGAATTGCCCTTCAATCGATTCGAAGTAATTTATTGCGTACTGTCCTTACAGTACTGATTATTGCCGTGGGGATAACCGCTCTGGTAGGCATTCTTACAGCTATCGATTCCATAAAAAGTTCAATTACCAATGAATTTACGTTTATGGGAGCGAATACATTTACCATTTCGAGCCGCGGAATGCGGGTACAGGTGGGCAACAAACGATACCGCTCAAAGAACTTTTCCTACATTTCGTATTACCAGGCAAAAGAGTTTAAGGATAATTTTGACTTTCAGGCTACAACTGCCATTTCGGTGAATGCCACCGGAACAGCGACCCTGAAATACGGGGCAGAAAAAACCAACCCCAATATTTCGGTCAGGGGAATCAACGAAGATTATTTGTTTACAGCCGGTTATGAAATTGATAACGGACGAAGTTTCAGCGAACAGGATATTATATTGGGCCAAAATGTGGCGCTGTTAGGCAGCGGGCTGGCCAAGCGCCTGTTCAAAGGTGGGGAAGATCCGTTGCAGAAGGTAATCAGTATCGGGAGCGGAAAATACAAAGTGGTGGGAGTGCTGAAATCGAAAGGCAGCGGATTTGGCGGTAATGGCGATTTGATCTGTTTCATTCCCTATACCAATACGCGTAATTATTTCTCAAGGCCCAATATGAATTACGATATTCAGGTAAAAGTTACCCAGGCCGAACTGATGGATGCCGCTATTGGCCAGGCAGAGGCTACCTTCCGCAACATCCGAGGGTTACAGCCGCTGGATGAAACCGACTTTAACATTGAGAAAAGCGATAATCTGGTCAACATCCTTCTGGATAATATTAAAAATATTACGCTGGTTGCCACCATTATTGGTTTAATTACGCTTTTTGGCGCAGCCGTAGGACTCATGAACATCATGCTGGTGTCGGTGACCGAGCGGACCCGCGAAATCGGGGTGCGGAAAGCCATCGGGGCAAAAGGAAAAACGGTAAAACAGCAGTTTCTGGTTGAAGC
>CAZHKI010000093.1:9692-10389 GCA_964533365.1 uncultured Maribellus sp.
ACTGGGAGGTTTTCTGGGAAGTCTTTTCGGGATACTGATTGGGAATGGTGTGGCCCGGCTCATCGGTTCTTCCTTTTTCATTCCCTGGGCGTGGATTGTCCTCGGCGTAGTGCTCTGCTTTTTTGTGGGGATTATTTCGGGATATTACCCGGCACAGAAGGCTGCCCGACTGGATCCCATTGAGTCGCTTCGGTACGAGTAGTCTGTTGATGCGGCTAAATCCTGTAAAAATGATGCAGGATTTATAAATTGCTTTCCAATATTGCCGTCGGATTTATCCGACGGACAGCGAGAATACAATAATGGTTTTAGCCGTATGAAAGCATAAAAAAAGGATGCCGGAAGGCATCCTTTTTTACATATAATATACTATCCTTATTTTACAGAGTCCATGTACTCGATCAGTTCACAAACTTTTGCCGAGTAGCCCATTTCGTTGTCGTACCACGAAACCACTTTAACGAAAGTGGGGGAGAGCTGGATACCGGCGCCGGCGTCGAAAATCGAAGTGCGGGTGTCGCCGATAAAGTCGTTTGAAACCACCTGATCTTCGGTGTAACCCAGGATGCCTTTCAGTTCGCCTTCCGAGGCTTCTTTCATGGCAGCACAGATTTCAGCGTAAGTAGTTGGTTTTTCCAGTCGGGCAGTCAGGTCAACCACCGATACGTTCGGGGTGGGAACGCGGAATGCCATTCCG
>CAZHKI010000094.1:0-10360 GCA_964533365.1 uncultured Maribellus sp.
GAACCAGTTTCTTGTGCAAAGCAGCAGAAGATGCCTGGACAACATTTCAAAAAAGTGGCCCGAAACCGGTATATATAATTGGCACAGAAGTTCCTGTTCCGGGAGGGGCGCGCGAGTATGAAGAAGAAATTGTCGCTACCAGTCCGCAGGATGCGGTGAAAACAATAGCGACCATTAAAAATGCATTTCTGAAATCCGGGCTATTGGATGCGTGGGAACGGGTAATTGGAGTGGTTGTTCAGCCCGGGGTTGAATTTGGTGACGATCAAATCTTTAAATACCAGCGTCATAAGGCGAAAGATTTAAGCCAGAAAATTCTTGAATTTGATCATTTGGTATATGAAGCCCATTCAACTGATTTTCAGACAGAGGCTGATTTGAAAGCGCTTGTTGAAGATCATTTTTGTATTCTGAAAGTTGGCCCGTGGTTGACATTTGCATACCGTGAGGCACTTTTTGCACTGGAAAACATGGAGATTGAAATTCTCGGGAAAGATTTTCAGGGTTTGTCTAATCTAAGAGAAATACTTGAGAAAGTCATGATCAACCAACCTAAATACTGGGAACGGTATTATCAGGGAGATGAAAAGCAGAGGTTTTTCAAAAGAAAATATAGTTTCTCTGACCGGTTAAGATATTACTGGCCCATGGAAGAGCTCAATAATGCGAAAGACAGGCTTTTCAGAAATTTGAGGGAAAACAAAATACCATATTCGCTTTTAAGTCAGTTTATGCCTCTCCAGTTTTACCAGGTTTGCGAAGGTTCAATTTCAGTTGATCCGCAGGAATTGGTCCACAGTTATATACGAAACGTTACCGGAATTTATTCCATGGCGTGCGGTTTGTCTTAAATGAAGTTGCGGAATAAAGGAATATATATTACATTTTTTCGGGTAATCTGTAGAACATGTACCAAATTACTGGATATAAAATTGAATTAGAAATCAAAGCTAAAATCAATTTATGATTAATAAAACGAAAGAAATACTGAAATCACTGGGCCCCGGTTTTATAACTGCAGCTCTTGTGCTTGGACCAGGAAGTATAACCGTCGCGTCAAGAATCGGGTCTGAGCACGGTGATGCTTTTCTTTGGGTAATTGTTCTTGCTGCCATTTTTATGGTAACTTATACCTCTATGGCACTCCGTTTTGGCGTTTCTAACGACAAATCAATACTCCAGTCAATTGCTGATAATTATGGCCGATGGTTCGCTATGGTAATTGGTATTTCAGCATTTTTGTCGACTTCCAGCTTCCAGTTTGGAAATAATCTTGGTATTGGAATTGGCATGCAGGGAATTACCGGAATTGATGAACGAGTATGGCCAATGGTATTTTCTCCGCTTGGAATCGTTTTAATTTTTTGGGCAAAAAATCTGTATAAAGTACTCGAAAAATTAATGATGTTCATGGTCATAATTATGATTCTCGCCTTCTTGTTTAATCTATTTCTGACAAAACCAAATGCAGGCGAGGTGGCAAAGGGATTTCTGCCTCTTTCTTTTTCGATGGAAAATATGGATGTTTTGGCTGCACTGATGGGAACTACATTTTCTTTGGCAGGTGCCATGTATCAGGCATATCTTGTGCAAAATAAACACTGGAATATTTCAAATTTAAAACGTGGACAACTTGATACATATACTGGTATTTTCTTCCTCGCATTGATTTCAGCCCTGGTAATTATTACTTCGGCTGCTGTTCTTCATCCTTTTGGAATTAAAGTTAACTCGGCCGCCGACATGGCTTTACAACTGGAAGCGATATTTGGCAATTATGCAAAAATTATTTTTAGTTTGGGACTGTGTGCTGCTGCATTTTCATCATTGGTCGTTAATGCAGTATTAGGTGGCGGGCTTTTAGCCGATGGATTTGGACTCGGCCGCACGATGGACGAAAAAGTACCCAAACTATTTACAACGCTTATTCTTCTAACCGGAATGCTTGTTGCCGTATTTTTTAGGGGAAATGTGATCTATGCACTTATAATCGCCCAGGCCTCTTCCATTTTAGCGGTTCCATTAATTGCACTTGGTATGTTCTTGGTTACGAACAATAAAAAAGTGATGGGAAAATATAAAAACAATATTTTTCAGAATGTGCTGGCAGTATCCGGATTTGTAGTAATTAGTATCATGGTCTATTTCATGTACAACAAATTAATCGACTTCCTGGGATCTTTATAATACATTTTCGAAATGAAAGCGAAAGATGTAATCGGATTGACTCAACGTTTCATTGCCTTCAACACGGTAAATCCACCGGGGAATGAAAGTGAACTGGCAACGTTTATTGGCAATCTGCTTGCTGAAAATGGGTTTAAGGTTGAATTAATTCCTTTTGAGAAAAATCGGCTGCATCTTGTGGCTGAAAAAGGATGTTCGGACGAAAAACCTCCGGTAGTATTTTCCGGGCATTTCGACACTGTGCCTGTTGGAGCAAGAAGTTGGACTTTTAATCCATTTGGAGGCGAGATTAAAGATGGAAAACTTTATGGTCGAGGTGCCAGCGATATGAAAGGTGGGTTGGCCTGTATGACTGTTGCAGCAATCCTCGCTTTTGAAAAAGGGACGCCTGCCAACGGTATCCGGCTGATTTTTACATCGGGAGAAGAATTGGGTTGCCAGGGTGCAGCTCATCTGGTTGAAATGCATAAGAACTTAGGCAAAGCAAGCGGAATTGTTATTGGCGAACCAACAAATAATATTCCGGCGATAGGTCATAAAGGCGGTTTATATCTTAAATTGAAAACCAGGGGAATTACAGCGCACTCGTCGATGCCACAAATGGGAGATAATGCGATTTACAAAGCTGCCCGTGCTATTTCGAAAGTTGAGACGTTTGATTTTGGCGTCGAGAATGACCCTTTACTTGGAATGCCGACCATTAATGTTGGCACCATTTCAGGAGGAATGAATATCAACTCGGTACCGGATCATGCTGAATTTACTATTGATGCCCGGACAACGACAAAGGTGAATCATCAAAATTTACTCCGTGAACTTAGCATTTTTTTGGGTGATGAAGTAACTGTTGAAACGCTGGTAAATCGGCAAGCAGTTTCCACCGATGAAAACAACCCGTTTGTAAAGATGGTTTATTCGCATTGTGGCATTTTGTCAAACGCCGAAGGTTTTCCGAAATCGTTACCCTATCTTACTGATGGTTCTGTACTTCAGGTTGCCTACAATAACGCCCCGACTATCATTCTTGGTCCCGGGCAGGCCGAAATGGCTCATAAAACCGATGAGTTCTGTTATACAGAAAATCTGGTACACGCTGTCGAAATTTATAAGAATATCATATCAAAAGGAGAGTTGCAATAATGAATTATCCGGAAAAATTAGTGAATGAAGAACAATTGGAAGAACTTTTGTCAAGGCCTTCGGAACAAGTAATTGAATTATTTAAAAAACTTGAAGGAGATGTGATTTTTTTAGGTATTGCCGGAAAAATAGGTCCTTCAATTGCCCGAATGGCAAAAAGAGCCAGCGAAGAGGCAGGAGTTTCCAGACGTATAATTGGAGTTTCCCGTTTTAGAAACGAGCGGGAACAAAAAGATATCGGGAATTTTGGCATTGAAACTATCCGTGGAGATTTGCTTAATCCTGATTTTATTAAAAGTCTGCCTCAGGTTAATAATGTAATATTCCTGGCAGGTATGAAATTTGGTTCAGAAGATAATCTTTCATTAACCTGGGCAATGAATACCTATGTGCCGGCATTGGTTGCCGAACATTTTAAAAACTCGGTGATTGTTGCTTTTTCAACAGGTTGTGTCTATCCTCTTGTCGATATCAAGTCGGGTGGTTCGCTTGAATCTGACCAGCCTCAGGCAATTGGCGAGTATGCACAGTCTTGCTTGGGCAGAGAGCGGATGTTCGAATACGGAAGCCAGGCTTATGGAACACCGGTTGCCCTGATTCGGCTGAATTATGCAGTGGAATTACGATACGGCGTGTTGGTTGATATCGCAAATAAGGTTTTACAAGAAGAACCAATCGATTTGTCGATGGGCTATTTCAACGTGATTTGGCAGGGAGATATGAACACAATGGTTCTCAGGGCGCTATCGCATTGCAACAGCCCGGCAAAAACAATCAATATTTCCGGTCCCGGGATTCTTTCCGTCCGGCAAACTGCAATTGAGTTTGGTAAGTATTTTGGCAAAACACCAACGTTTCGTGGTGAAGAAGCCCCAAATGCGTTGTTAAGCAATGCCGGGCTATCGTTTGATTTGTTTGGTAAGCCCGAAGTTTCTCCTGAAAAAATGATTCAGTGGATTTCTCATTGGCTTTTAAAGGGAAACAGATTGTTAAACAAGCCGACTCATTATGAAGTGAGAGACGGGAAATATTAAAATGTTTGAAAGAGAATTTGTTATAAGTTCTTTAAAGATAATTGTTGAAATGAATGATTTGGTTCGGCATTTAGATGCTCAAATCATGAAAAGAAGTATAACTTCACATTTCAAAAAACTGGAAATCTTTCATATAAAGAAAAAGTAAAATGGTTCAACAATCTATCGCATAAAAGAATAATTGATGTTATCATACATCATAAATTACTGTGCAAGTAATCCATAATAGCATGATTATGAGTAGTCAAAAATTAAATACAGAAAAACTCAGCGCGCTTCAGAGTGGCGTTGTAATTCCAGCTCTTCCTTTAGCTTTAAATGCAAACAGGAAATTAGACGAACGCCGTCAGCGTGCACTAATGCGATATTATCTTGATGCCGGAGCAGGCGGAGTTGCAGTCGCTGTACATACCACTCAGTTCGAAATTCGTCTGCCCAAGATCGGATTGTTCAGACCGGTTTTGGAATTGGCAAAAGAAGAACATACTCGTTTTGTAGCCAAAACCCAAAAACCGGTTGTTTTAATTTCCGGAGTTGTTGGTCAAACAAGCCAGGCGCTTCAGGAAGCTCGTCTGGCATATGATCTTGGTTATGATGCAGTTTTACTTAGTCTTTCTGCTTTGCGTAATGCATCAAATCAGGAGTTGCTTCAACATTGCAGAGCTGTTGCTGATGTTATTCCGGTTATTGGATTTTATTTGCAGCCGGCAGTTGGGGGGAGAAAGTTGGATGTGGATTTTTGGCGGGAGTTTGCCAAAATCAAAAATGTGGTGGCCATCAAAATGGCACCATTCAATCGTTATCAAACACTGGATGTGGTGCGTGGGGTGGCTGAGTCAGGGCGTGCCGAAGAAATTACGCTCTATACCGGAAATGATGATAATATTTTGGTTGACTTGCTTTCTGAATATCAAATCGTTGTTGGAGAAAAGATTGTCAAAAAAAGGATTGTAGGAGGCCTGCTGGGACACTGGGCAGTCTGGACAAGATCGGCAGTCAAATTGCTGGAGGAAGTTCAAAACGGTAGTTTCAGTGGTGATGTTCAAAAAGCGTTGATACATGCCAACAAAATTACAGACACTAATGCCGCCTTTTTTGATGCCGCCAATAATTTTGCCGGATGTATCGTTGGTCTTCACGAAGTTCTTCGTCGACAAGGATTGCTGGAAGGAATCTGGACTTTGAATGAAAATGAAATCCTTTCTCCCGGGCAGAAAGAAGAAATTGACAGGGTGTACAAAGCATATCCTGAATTAAATGATGACGCATTTGTGGCCGAAAACCTTCAAAAATGGCTGGAGTAATTCTTACTCACATTGTAACGTAAAAACCATATTGAGAATCATAACCTTATTTAAATCTCAAAAGATGTTTACTTCATCGTAATTTGTAACCCGGCCGATTTTTTTAGCTGTAAAAATGAAATTTACCGACAGCAAAAACGGGGTAATATTACCGTCGGTGCCTTTTTCTACAAATCTGCAGAGAATAAAACCGGGCGAAAGAATGAATTAATTCCGTCCATCAATAACTGATTTTGTTTCGTTTACAACCGAGGAAAAAAAGTATTAAAATAAAATTGCTAAGCATAAACCACAAAACCAGCAATTATATACTTTTTGCTGTTTCCTGAATCAAATCCCATGCAGCTTTCACATGCTTTTCTTCGGTATGGGTTTGTGCAACACACATACGCAATATTACCTGCCCGTTCAGCTTGGTGTGGGTGAAATAGGCTTTCCCCGTTTCGTTCACGGCATTCATCAGTTTCATATTAAAGTCGTCGTCCGATTTATGCCGGAAACAGACCAGGTTAAGCGGAGGTTCCATCACCAGTTCAAAATCGTCGGAGTTTCTCACCCAATCTGTAAAATTCCGGGCCATCTCCACATGTTTTCTTACATGGAACTGAAGCCCTTCAACACCATAATGCCGGATGACAAACCAAAGTTTGAGCGATCGGAACCGGCGGCCTAACTGTACATGCCAGTCGCGGTAATCGAAAACCGCGCCCGACTCGGTGGCTTTGTTTTTCAGGTATTCCGGCAGGATGGAAAAAGTGTGGATCAGTTCATTCCGGTTGGCGACAAAAAAAACATCACAGTCGAAATTGGTAAACATCCATTTGTGCGGGTTAAAACAATAGCTGTCGGCCAAATCCACACCTTTCATAAAATGACGGAACTCGGGGCACAGCATCGCCGTTCCCGACATGGCCGCATCGATGTGGAACCAGCAGTTTTCGCGTCGGGCAATTTCCCCGATTTTTTCCAGCGGATCCATTGCGTTCGACGAGGTGGTGCCCAGCGCGCCGCAAATAAAAAACGGAATCAGGCCATCATTTTTATCTTTTTGAATCTGAATATCCAGTAAATCGGTACGCATGGCAAAAGTTTCATCTACGTCAATCAGCCTCAGATTGTCCTTCCCAATCCCTGCCATTTTTATGGCTTTTTCGAGCGACGAGTGGGTTTGCGTGGAAATGTAAGCCACCAGATTTTGCCGTGCCCCTTTTTGGTTCGATTGGAAATGAGTTACCCGTTCGCGGGCGGCAATTACTGCGGTGAGCGCCGAAGTGGAAGCCGTATCCTGAATGACGCCGCCACCGGTAGAAGTGGATTTGAATTTTTCGGGCATCCCTGTCATTTCGGCTAACCAGTCGAGAACGCGGGTTTCCAGTTCGGTCGCAGCCGGGCTGGTAGCCCAAATCATCCCTTGTACGCCCAATCCTGATGAAACCAAATCGCCCAGAATCGACGGGAATGAGGTGTTCGACGGGAAAAATGCAAAAAAACTGGGCGACTGCCAGTGAGTGATGCCTGGCATAATTTTTTCATCTAAATCGCGAAGCATCGCGTCCATAGGTTCGCCGGTTTGCGGAGGATTTTCCGGCAGGGTTGCCAGAATTTCGCCCGGTTTCACCTGCGAAAGAACCGGGTACTTCTCAATATTTTCATAGTAATCGGCAATCCAGTCGATTACTTTTTTCCCTTCTTCCCTGAATTGCGCCGGGGTGAGGTGGTAGCTCTTTCTTTCCAATTTGGTTGTTTTAGTATTGAATGGTAAAATTATCAAAATTGGATAAAAGATTCATTTTTGCTTTTGTTATTTTGTTTACCCGCGCCAGTGGCGGCCCGATTCGGAGCCAGTTGATGAAGGTTTCCAGTTCAATTTCTTCTCCCTGCGCCATCAGTAAAACACTGTCGTCCACCGTATTCTTCACCCAGCCTTTTATGCCCAGTTCATTGGCTTTTTCTTCAGCAAATTTGCGGTACCAAACCCCCTGTACCCGGCCGGTTACTTTAATTTCATATTGAATCATCTGATTGTTTTGAAATGTTCCACTACTTCGGGTTGTACCAACGCCCAGATGGAATATGCACCCACCGCTGTTCCGAGCGGAAAATTGACCAAATCGATGACAGAAAGGATCAGGGTGAGAATCCGCGCCCATTCTTTCCGTTTAAACAGCCCGATTCCGGCAACAATTCCGGGGAGGCTGACAACAAAAAGAAAAACGATCAGTACATTGGCGATGATGGAAAGTACGGTTTCGGCGTCGGTGTCGTTGGTTATATCTCCGATAAAATGCAGCAGTACGAAAATGAGTGCGCCAATAAAAATTCCCAAAATGCTGAACCCAATGTGAAGGGCAGCCACTACGTTAATATGTTTTTCCATGATTTTTGGTTTTTATGATTGAAAATAAAATTACAAAAAACAACAGGAACAATGCTTGTGAACATTAATTTTTAGATAAACTGCAACTTTTCGGGGGTCAAATGGGTTTATGGATCGTGAAACCTTAGAAAAAGGAATTATTTTTGTGCCGTAAAGAAGATTGAAAATGGAAGTGATTAAAGTAATTTTACTGTCGGTTACCCTGGTTGCCATCGCATTTTCGGGGCTGGCCATCAAAATTTTGCTGAAGAAGGGTGGAAAATTCCCGAATACCCATGTAAGCGGGAATAAGTATTTGAAAAGGAATGGAATTTACTGTTCGCAAACGCAAGACCGAATAGAACAGCAAAAAGCCAGAAAAAAATCGACATTCGAGAAACTAACGTTTGTTCCCGATAATAAAGCCAGATAACTAACTGGCTTTTTTTATTTCACAAGTTTTCTTTCGAAATTATCCGACATATAAACCTGGTGGTTTCCCTCCTGATCGGCATATATAAAATAGACTTCTATTTCAGGTATCTGTTTTGAAATTTCTATCCCTTTTTCCAGTCCCAAAACCATGAATGCAGTGGCAAATGCATCGGCTGTCATGCAATTGTCGGCCACCACAGTTGCGCTCAGTAAGCTGTGCTGTACCGGGTAGCCGGTTTTCGGATCAATGGTGTGTGCGAATTTTTTTCCGTCTTCCACATAAAAGTTCCTGTAATTTCCCGAAGTTGCCAGGGCATGTTCGGGCAGTTGGATTTTTGCCTGGTAATCGCCGGTGGCAAAAAAAGCATTTTCGTCGGGTTTGCTGATGCCGATGGTCCAGGTATTTTCTTTTTCGTTTTTGCCCTGTGCAACCACCTCCCCGCCAATTTCGACCATGTAATTTTTACATCCTTTTTTTGCCAGAAACTCTCCGGTCAAATCGCAGGTATAGCCTTTGGCAATGGCGCTCATGTCGATTTTCATGTTGGGGTTTTCCTTGATGATTCTTCCCTTTTCGAGCTTGATTTTCTGAAATCCGGTGATTTCCTTTAAGCTGTCGATGATTTCCTGGGTCATTTTCTTTTTGTCTTCGGGGCCAAATCCCCAGGCGTTTACCATTGGCCC
This sequence comes from uncultured Maribellus sp., assembly GCA_964533365.1. Classification (GTDB taxonomy): domain Bacteria; phylum Bacteroidota; class Bacteroidia; order Bacteroidales; family Prolixibacteraceae; genus Draconibacterium. The sequence continues at coordinate 9,141 of CAZHKI010000094.1, forward strand.
GGCAGTAATGTCGAACGCGCCGCCTGTGATTTCCGAAATTTCCATCGCCCGTTTGAAACAAGTAGTAAATTCCGGTTTCAGCTCCACATCGGCGTTGTTGTTTACTTTCGAGATCACGGAATTTTTATCGAATGTGGAAAAAATAAGGTTGTATTCGCTCAGTTTTTCCTTAATTTCCTCGTGAAGATCTTTTCCGTCGGGACTTTCATAAACAAAGTGGTACATGGTCCCGTAAACAAACCCTTCGTTATAGATGTATTTCGAAGCCGGTTTTTCACAGGCGCAAAAAGCTAGGGCGAAAACAGCAAGCAGAAGCAGGTTCTTTTTCATTTTTTTGATGTTGAGTTCAGTGCGAAAGTACGAATTTGATTATTTGTATTTGAATTTCAGGAATCCATCAAATCTAATCCTGACCGAAGTTGATTCTGAAATTGTTTTCAGAAAGAATTGGAATTGGCTAAACTTTCGGATGAGCGGGAAAGGGTAACGCTTACTTTGTCGATTTGTCCGCCCATGGGCGGGTTTAGCTTCGATACTTTTATCCGCGCTTTCCGAAGGGTTGGGAACCGGGCAAACAGCGAGTCGAGGATTCTTCCGGCCACGTGTTCCAGCAGGTGCGAGGGAATTTGCATTTCGTCGCGGATGAGGTGATAAACCTCCTGGTAATTTAGTGCGTCATTCAAATCGTCGGAAAGGGAAGCCGGCGTGCAGTTGGTTTCCAGCGACACATCCACCCGGAATTCATTCCCGACAATCCGTTCGGTTTCAAAATGCCCGTGGAAAGCATAAAAATGCATTCCTTCGATTTCAATCTGTCCCATGCTTTTTTCTGCGAAATTAAAAAATCACAGGCACAGGGAATAATTCAGGAGGGGATTAATCGTTCTCACAAATGATTTTTTAATTTTGTGCTCACTTAAAACAGGGTAAATTACAGGAAATGACAGAAGAAACGAAGGATAACGGGATTTCTGAGGTTCAGAAAAAATCAAATTTTATCCATCTTCAGGTAGAAGAAGATTTAAAAAAAGGGAAAAACAATCAAAGGGTACATACACGGTTTCCTCCCGAACCCAACGGTTATTTGCACATTGGCCATGCCAAATCGATTTGTTTGAATTTTGGGATTGCCCAAAAATTCAACGGCAAATGCAATTTGCGGTTCGACGACACCAATCCGTCAAAAGAAGAAACGGAGTATGTTGAATCAATCATGGAAG
>CAZHKI010000095.1:0-9183 GCA_964533365.1 uncultured Maribellus sp.
CAGCGGCTCCTGTTCCAAAACCGTATGAAGCGGCTGATTTGAACGAATTCGGTATTCCACCGAATGATTCAACCGCGACTCATTCAAAATCATCACCGCTTTTTCAAGTGGAAAATGCGTTACATCGGGCACCTCGGCAAATTCATCACGCACAGAAAAAGTAATATCGACAACCGATCCGGCAGAAACCAATGAATGGACCGGGGGATCCTGATCGACGACCACACCTTCCCTTTCGCCGGAAAATTGTTCGCGAAGCTGGCCGGCATACAAACCCGCAGCCCGGAGAATTTCAGCCGCTTCCTGCAGCGAATAACCGATTAACAGCGGAACGCGAACCCTTATTTCCTCGGGAGGAGGCCCCTGCGAAACCATCAAATCAATCCCGGTTCCCGGTTCAACCTGCATCCCTGGTTCGGGAAAGTGACGAACAACCGTTCCCTGTTGCTGATCGGAGGGAACATCGCGGATGATTCCCGGTCTCAACCGGTCGTTGGCCATCCGGCTAATGGCCCGTTCAACGGGGATACCGGTATAATCGGGGACCCAAACCGGTTCTGGTTGCGAGGGCGCGACACCGGGAACCGGTACTCCGTAAGTAATATCCACCGCTGTTTGCATCGGTACGCGTTGCCGTGCCGCAGGATTCTGGCTGATGATCATTCCCTCGCGTTCATTATCGGCAACCGGAATGGCATTTCCCAACCGTAATCCGATTCGGTCGAGCGAGGGACCAAGCGCTTCGGGATTGAATGCCCTTCCCTCCAGTTGCGGCACGGTTACCAGAAACCGCTCCAGCATATCGGGCGGGATGTTTGCCCTTCTTTCTTCCCGGGGCTGAACGATTGCGCGCTCCGGTTGCTGGGCAATTGTATTTTCTGAAAAAAAGAGGTGAGATAAAAGCAAAACCAGCAGAAAAACATGAGGGCAAATCCTGAATTTGAAAATCCTGATCTTCATTCTAAAACCATTTAATCCGGGCTTTGCCGATTTCAGGTTTTGCCCTGATATTTATTCCATCCGAATCATTTTCCCTTCTTTGCGATACTCCTTCCGTATGCCTTTCATCAAATCGTCATACGAAAGAAAATCTGAATGGTTTTCAAGGGTTTGCAAGCCGGCATAATGAATAATATTGACAATGTTGGCGCCGGTTATTTCAAATCTCCGTGCAATTTCCTTCAGCGAAATTTTTGGATCAAGCAAAACAGATGGAGGAATATAATTTTGCCACATCTGTTCGCGTTCGGTTACCCCCGGGTTTTCGAATTCAACAATGGTATTGAACCGGCGGGTAAACGACGAATCGATGTTATTTTTCATATTCGAGGCGAGGATAACCAGCCCGGCATGAGATTCGATTCGCTGCAACAGATACGAAACTTCCTGGTTGGCATATTTGTCGTGGGCATCGCGCACGTTGGTGCGTTTCCCGAAAATGGAATCGGCCTCATCGAAAAATAAGATCCAGTCTTTATTGGCGGCCTTGTCGAATAACTTTGAAAGATTTTTTTCGGTTTCGCCGATGTATTTCGAAACCACCAGCGAAAGGTCGATGCGAAAAACATCGCGGCCGGTGTATTTTCCCAGCAGGCAGGCGGTCATGGTTTTACCGGTTCCGGGCGGTCCGAAAAAGAGAACGCGAAATCCGGGTTTGATTTTTCCTTTCATCTGCCACTCGGTCATCAGCGTGTCGTTGTATTTCAGCCAGGTTTCAATTTCCCTGATTTCGTCCAGTGTTTTTTCCTGAAGGACCAAATCTTTCCATTCCAGTTCGGTTGCAATGCGTTCGGCCGGAAAATCGCTGCTCAGTTTGGGCTTTGATATTTTTCCGGAGGTAAAAAAATCGACAAATTCCTCATCCATAACCAGTCGCCCGCTCATCCGCGGCTCGCCGTCGCCGGGATTTTCGAGGAAAAGGACATTTTTACGGGCAAAGCAGTGGCTTTCGTCGAACAGTTTCGAAATTTCAATCCGTTTCCCAATGTCGGCGCCGGCCAGCACAAACAATACGGTTTCCCCGGTTGGCAATACTCCCCGGTGGTTTCTGCCTTTCACGCCGCCAAATTCTGGAAAATCGCCTCCGTTGGGAAGAAAATCGTACAAAATGCGGGTGAAAAATGCAGGATCGAGATGGGGAATCAATGCCAGTAACAAACAAATGTACCCGGAATAATCGACAGGGTTCTGTTCTACAAATATTGATAGCCGATCAGTGTTTCCGGTTGGGAGAACAACCGATGTAATGATTGGTTCCTGCTTTTTGAAATGGCGCTGTAACGCCATCCTGACAGCGGCTTCAAGGTTTTGAATGTGTATACTGTTTTCCATATTGACATCAATTTACAAAATTCGCACAACTAAATCACCCCCATGGGAGGCGGAATAAATGGTTCTTCGGATTGATTGGAAAACAGGGAAGAAATATCTTTTATGAGTTCCATTTTTTCATCATCATTGAGAGCTGATTCGCCGGCTAATTGATTCAACCCAGCTTCCACGGCTGCTTCTGAAACCTCGTCGATTGCAAAGGAAGCCCATCCCCCAAAAGCCAGTTGCGAATTCAATGCATTTCCAATCATACCGCCAGCCATCGAAGTAACTACCATAATACAAACGGTAGTGGTTGTTTTCAGTGCTGTGACGGCATCTTCCGCACCTTCCATCTGGCCGTTGTACCATTGGTCAACCATTTCAATAAAATCAATCAATTTTGTACTGGTGGACTTGAGCTGAACATAGGCGTCGAACAAAAGCCCGATTCTTTCGTTTAGCGGTCCGTTTCGTGCTTCTTTCTGCATGAAATAAATTTTCTCCAGTTTTATGCGTTCGTCCATGGCTTTATCGATAACAGCCATATCGAGACTGGAGTTTTCGTTAAATAATGCAGATATTCCGGCGGCAAACTTGTGTTCCTGATGAAGATGAATCCGGTTTTCAATGGTACTGAAAACCTTGTCGGAATTACGTTTCACCAGTTCGACCTGTTCATCGAGCCAGGCTTCCCTTTCCACGATGAACGGCTCTTCTTCGCCTTGTTTTAAGAATAACGGGTACTTTTTACCAGGCAGCCACATTACATAAAGCCCGTCCATCTGTTCCAATGCAATTTCGAGCAGGCGGGCATCAGATTCCAGTTCAACGGCCAGTTCTTCCACGGCTTTCGATAATTCACCGGCATAACGGATAATTTCTCCCGGTTCATCCAACGTTAAGCGTTCGTTATGACTGAGCGCATCAAAACTTATGGTCTGGAGTGAATTCAGGATTTGGGAAAACCCGGCCGATAAAAAATTTAACTTACTATCCACATTCATTTCGCGGTTTAAAAGAACAGAAGCACACTCGTAAAATTGTTGTTCTCCTCCCGAAGCCGAAATGATAGCTTCGCGCACTGCTTCTGCTATTCCATAAATACAACCAAATCCGTGGACTTCAAAATAATCGCTAAGGCCTTCGATGGGCCAGTTCAATCCTTCGATAAAAAACGTGAACTCGGGTAAACCATCTTCACCGGATACCAGTGAAAAATTACCGGTATAATTCTGGCTGACCACTGCAACTAATCGGGCCAGGTATTCTTCTTCAGTTTCCTGCTGTCCGGAATAAAACGGCAAGCCTGATTCAACTGATGATTCCTGCTGATTTAATTCCGCTGAAGTCGTTTCTTCTACTTCCGGCATTCTGTTTACCGTCACCCTGCCACTAAAGGTTTCATCATCCTGTGGCAAATTCATATTCGCGGGAAATGGTACCGGGGTGAAAAAATTTCCTTTCCCTTCTTTCGTTTTTAGAAAACAGCTACCCGACTTCTGTTTCCCGTTTCGTGATTCGTTGCAGAATATTTTCATAAAATTACTGGTTGAGAGCCAACGGCTTTTTTTTACCGGCTGTTAAAAATCTTTACCCGGCAATGGAATAAAACAGATTGCCGGAATACATTTTATAAAAAAACGTTATTTCCATTCATAATCAATTCATTACACTAACTTATTTTCGAATGCTTCGTTCATTTTCACCATGTACTGATTGATTAACGTGTCGATTTTCAGGAAGACCGGGGGCAAAGCCGAATAGGCGCCGGAAGCCACAAAAACCTCTTTATGGGTCTCGCCGATATCGCACATCCAGTGCAAAATATTTCCGGAAACTATTTTTCCCATCTCTTCCGATTGTACTTTTAAAAATTCGTTTTTCAGTAAATCAACCAGCAACACCATTCCTTCCTTTTTCAGATGAGTAAAATACATCCACCGTAAACTGCTGTTTTCTTTTCCTCGAACAGTAACATACATTGAACCATCGCTAAAAATAAGGGTTCCCGAATGGTGGTTACTTCGCCGGTCGAATTTAAACTGCCGGAAAATTGGAGTTTCAGTTATTTTATCAGCAGGCAGGCCCGCCTTTGTTTCCAGTATATCTTTCATCATTTCTGTAAATCTTTTGAAGTTAAAATATTCTCCAGTTTTTGGAGGTCAGTTGTCTCAGTGCCCAGCCAAACGGACCATAATGTTGCGCCCTAACTTCGTTTCCCAGCGACATCATATTGTCGCTTCTTTCGGACTGGACACGCCCGGCGCCAATGTTTTCCGACAGGCCGCTGTGCCCCACCACAGTTCCGGCAGGAGTTCCTGTTCCTTGAGGAGACGAAGCGTCGGTAACATATTCGTCGAGCAGCCCGAACACATGGCCAAATTCGTGGGAAACGGTATTTTGTAGTTCTCCTTCGCCCACAACGATTTCCACTCTGCGGAATGCTTCGGCATTGTTTTCAGTATCAGGATAGCGTTCAGCCATTTCATCGGAACGGTTTTCGGGAGTGGTAATCCGTGTATCGATATCAGGAAAATTCTTTTCGCGGAGATAATTCATTACCGAAGCAATTCTTCGGTTAACCAGCCTGCGGTTTGCCCTGCGGGTACCGGGCCGCGAGGCATGTCCAATTAAATGAACCCGACTGTTCGACACATCGGTATCCGATTCGGTGAACCGGCTGATAAAGGAATCAATAATCCGTTTATCCCCGTCATCCAAATCGGCCTGGTTGTTGTCGAATAAAACGGCAGTACGCAGCATGGAACGGTTGATATTGTTGAGCTCACTTGGCGTATTCTGGAGCGAAAGGTTGGAAAGTGTCATTTCTGAATCATAGGGATTTTCATTCGGGCCACCTCCCCTTCTGCTGGAGTGAACACTGGCGCCGGTTGTGTATCGGGCCGAGGTATTAATGGTTTCCAGCCGGGAATCGCCAACCCGTTGTGCCGTGGTCTGAATTAAATCACGAATATCCTGAAATTCGTTCCTTTCAGGATTTTTCACCAGGGTCACCTGCAAATGATCGTTGGATGAATCACTGCTGTTCGTATAAGCGGCAATTCCTTCTTCCTGTACCTGGATGTTGATGTTTACCTGTGCGGTGATATCTTCCCAGCAGGATTCATCGATATAAAACATTAATCCCGGATCGTACTGCCACAAAAGAATGGTTTCATAAATCCGGTCGCTGAAATTGCTGCGTGCCGTTTCCTTTTGGGTTTCATTCCAGGTATAATAACTGGAAACAATGGTATTCGATAAACTGGCGTCGCCAATGTAATTCAAAAGCCGGGCCAGATCAGCCAGATCGGATTCGTGGGAAGAGACTAATCCGTCGCCTCCAACCGACAGGCCATTTACAAATCGTGTTTTCCCTCGAACGGTGATATTTAAGAACTGAATATCGGGATCGTAGGAAGCTTCAAATCCGCCGGTTTGGGTTGCGCTCGGGGAAAGCGATTCAGGCCCGTATAAACCGTGGCTCAGAAATTCTTCCTTTTCCCGCTGGGTGGACTCATCACAACTGTTTGTTTCGGTGGATGGTACCGGAGTTTCACCGGAAGTGGGTTCAGGAATACTTTCGGTTGTTGTTGCGCTGGTTGCAGTTTCACGTTGCAAAACCGGTGCAGGATGAGTTGCTCCCTGCTGAATGGTGTGCGCCAGTTCGTGGGCCAGCAGTTTTTTCCCGCTCCGGGTTTGAGGGTTGTATTTTCCTTCGTTAAAGAAAATGTCACTCCCGGTGGCAAAAGCCTGGGCATTTAACCGGCGATTGAGCTGAACCGCGGTATCATCGGTATGAACACTGATGCTGCTGAAATCGGCTCCAAAACCATCTTCCATCATCGATCGGGTTTGGAAATCGAGGGATGTTCCTTTTCCCCGAGTTTTTGCCACCTGATTTTCAACAGCCGGGACAGGTAATCCGGGCTGCCCGCCGGCTTTTGCCTGTATCATCTCTTCCTCTTCTTCAAGGGGCTGTGCCTGTATCATTTCCTCCTCCTCTTCAGGAGCCTGCCGGAGAATCATTTCAGAATTCCGCTGTACGGAAGAAGATGGCTGACCGGATAAAAATGAGGACTGAGACCAATCACCGACCACGCTTTCGGCCATCCGATCGGCTTCTGTTTCCAGCGGATCATCCGTTTTTCCGACAACAAGCCTGGCCTGTGCAAAAAATCCGCCCGTTCCTCCGGAACGAATAAAAGGTTCGCTCTTTCTTGCGGGGTTGACCGTTTTTTCAATCTTTGTTTTCATTGTTTTACCATTCCACAAAAATTATTTTTTTCAACCAGGGCAATTTGACCATGGAAATATTCCAGGGCAATTTATCCAGCAAAACATCATACGATTTACGCTCAACCTGTAAAGTTGCCGTTTCGTCTTTTATCATTAATTTCCCGTTTCTTTGAAGAAACGTTTGGCGCAAACCATCGGGTGACGAATTTTTCAACGCTCCCCAGTGGCTGATGACATTTTTCAATAAGATTTCTGATTCTTCTTTAACCTGCTCTGTTAAAAGAGATTGCCGCTGAACCGGCATTTTCAGGGGAACACCACATATAAATTTTTCAAATACAAGACCTGCTTCAAAAAAATCTTCCTGCCCCGTAGCCAGGTAATGCAGCGACTGAACCGCCAAATCACGTTCCCTGTCTAAAATGGAACCTGTATTTCCGGCAATCCCGGTTTGAACAAAAAAGCGGTGGATAAAGGGATGCAGTAAAATTAATCCCGAATTCTGAACCGCAATTTCTGATTCACCGGATTCAAAAAAAGGCAGCTCGTGTTCCGGTTTGAAATCTTCGCTTTTTTGGTCCAATGCTTTTCCTGCAAATTCTACCAGTTTCCCTTTCCCAATTTGATTGACCTGAAAAAATGGTGGAAGTACAATTTTTTGATTTTCAAAAATTTCGCCGGGCAAAACGTTTTGAATGAGTTCGAAGAAATTTGCCCTTTCGGTGGAACTGAATTCATGTACGGATGAATCCTTCCTGATAATCTCCCCCAGTAAATGATGAACCGAAGTGAGGTATTTTTCAACCCGTTCACTATGATCCGAAATGGCCAGATGCACGAGCATCAACCAGAAAATATGCCGGACTTCCGGTTTCAATTTTTTTGAAAAGTTGGAAATTGACAATTTATATGAAGTAAAAACCGGATGCAAATTTTCCAGCAAACAAAAAATGGCAGCATCGTAAAACTGGGCGACAAACCGGTTGGCTGCATTTCCGTTATCACTCAGTAATTTTTTCAGTTTTTCAATAAAAGCCTTACTCTGAAGATGGATATCCCAATTTTCAGAGGACATCTGGTTCTCAAACCGGCTTCGGTTTCCATACCACGGGAAATGCCCGTTGGAAAGGAAAAACAGAAATAACGATTCAAAATTTTGATGATGAGAAATACTTCTAATTTTGTGACTTTGAATTTCAACTGCTGCATTTTGGATTATTTCCGAAGATAATGAATCAATTTGGCTTATCAGTTTATTCTCCATTTGCCGGACAATATCTTTTTTCAGCTTCTCAAAATCAATCTTTTCCCTGAAGTTAAAATCGAGTTCAATTTTATCGCACCTGATAATGGATTCCGGTAGGTTATAATCGTCGAAAAGCAATTCAATTTGAGGAAAAACTTTATTTCTGAGAAATTCGCCCATATCATTTTTCAATTCATTCGCATACTGGATATCCGTTGTGTCAACATCAACATAAACTTTTTCAATAATATGATAATGAGCCGGTTCCATCCTGAATTTAATTGATTGAATGTTTTGATTTCTCTTTATTTTGTTTTAAATTTGATTCATTATATGCAGAGATGTATTACTGGGTTGTGGATAAGTCAACAGGCATAAATTGAAAAGATGTGAATTAAGGTTGTCATATGCAGAGGTAAGCCTCTGAGACAAAAGAAAAACACTACGTTCAAGGAAAGTTTGAAGATAAGTTTTGCCCCATGGAAGTGTCATTTGCAAGATACAATTTAAGCAGATGACACTTTTTTTTATGCCGGTTTGTATCACAGTTCAATGGCGTTAATTCCTTTCGGAATAGTAAAATAAAAATCGGCCGAAGCAGCATAATCCTTTATCAATTGATCGAAATCGGCTGTATAAACTTTATTGGTAATATAAACCGACAGTTTTGTAACGCCTGTTTCGTTGTGCAATTGCTTTCGGAGACGAATAAACTGAACCACCGGATCATCTGAGTTTGACTGATTTTTACGGTAATAATCCAACATAGAGTTATCTACCCAGGCAGCATTAACCCAATCGCCGTCGAGCGAAAGCTTGGAGTTTTCGGCTACTGTACTGGCATCCCTTTTCAATTTGGTGACAAGAGTTAAAATCTCGGCTGGTAAATCGCCGGTTTTACGGATGACACGTTCCGGGTTGTTTTTTTTCAATTTGCGGATCAGCGAATTCCACAATTCCCATTTGTCGTTGTAAGTTCCATAATCGTCGTCCTTATTGACCGGGGCAAAATCGTTTTGCAGTTTTCGGTAAAAGTTGGGGTTGTACTGTAAAATATCGCGGCAAATCATGGCATTGCTGCGCAATAATTTATTGTCTTTGAACATTCCGTTGTTTGAATAGGTGTAAACCGGGTTATTCAGGTTGAGGGTTGCATCGCGCAGCCGAATCAGAAACTGGTCATTCTTTCCGTAGGTAACCACGAACCTTTTCTGGCTTTCATTGAAATCAAAAACTACTCCTTCGGGAAAAGCGTGGTTCAGGGCATCGGTAACCGCGTGCATCCGCCGCAAAAAAATCTGGTTCAGCGGAATTGTCAAGGTCATGGCCTGGTTCACGAGCGAATGGTTATTAATGCGGTATTCAATCACCTGAAGGATGTAATT
>CAZHKI010000095.1:9193-10357 GCA_964533365.1 uncultured Maribellus sp.
TCAGTTTGTTTCGGCTCTGAGTACCTTTTAAACTTCGGGCCAGGTTATTCATGTATTTCAGCGTACTTATCCAGGGGAAAGTACATTCCCTGACTGGACAACAGTTGAATTCGGCCTCGCCGGAGATGCGGAAAGACACCGAGAAATCGGCGACGATGGTATTTTTATCGGAAACCACAATAAATGTTCCCCCTTTGGGCACACCTGCCCGGTGTTCCATCGATTGAAATTTCAGGAGTATATTTTGATATTCTGAAGCTTTGCTGACATCAACAGAAACCAGGTCGAAATCCAAACGGTAACTGTTACGCAACTGTACAATTTTGTTCAGCGCGGTTTGGGTGTTGGCGCCTAAAAGTCCTTCGATTCCGTAAAAATTATATTTATCAAGCCTGAACGATAACGGATTTTTCACACTTTCAACCGGCGCCAGGTTTTGTGTATGGTAACTCAGGTTGAATTGCTGTTGAAGGTTTTCTGTTTTAGCGTAACACCAGTTTTCCAATATTTCATGATTTCCCGAATAATATACCGGAATTGCCCTGTCACCTAATAGTCCTGTCGTTTGCGATGGCGTAATTTTTACTCCATCCGGCGCTGGCTGGCTGTTGTAATGATTTACTATTGCCGCAGCCCGCTGCATTAACTGAACCACTTTTTTGTAGTTTTCATATTCGGTTTGTGAAACGGGCGACGGATAAAACGAATGCCGGAAGGTTTGATATTTTTTGGTTTCAGCCAGTTTCCCTAATAATAAATGCTTTGGAAAAGCGCCAATGGCCGGGCAACATTCAACCTTGATGTGGAGCAGGAGTTGTTTTATTTCATTATAGGTTACAATCAAATCGTTCAGCAAATCGTACCGGTATTGAAAATCGGCCGGTATGTTGCTGAGGTTAAAATTAAATATACTGCTGATTTGGCTGTCGATTGCCGGTTTGTCGAAAAGACTGAAAAGAGAATGATAACCGGCTTTCAAATTGGCAAGTGTTGTATTTGCTGTAAAAGCGTTTAAAAAACTTTGCTTGATGCTGTTTAAAACCTGTGCATTGACCGGCGAAAGAAAAACCCGCGGCGTTTCAACAGCAGGCAACTGGACATATTTTTCTGCGATATTGTGTTTCGAAAAAATCGAATCGAGGCTGGCAATGTACGCGGCATCGG